>CAXYUL010000300.1:0-2393 GCA_964292095.1 uncultured Bacteroidales bacterium
ATTTCTAGATGTAAGCAAATCAACAGCAGTCCTTCCACTCTCCATCCTACCGGCTGCATTAATACGAGGTCCTATCTTAAACACTATATCATCTATAGTAATTTTATGTTTATCTAAACCAGACAACTTTATCATAGACAAGAGGCCCTTTCTAGGAGCCTCATTTATCTGCTTTAATCCAAAATGTGCAAGAATCCTATTCTCTCCAGTAACCGAAACTAAATCGGCAGCAATACTAACTACAACAAGGTCTAATAAGCTAATAATACCTTCAAAGTTAATATTAAACTTTTGTGCATAGGCTTGAACTAATTTAAATCCTACTCCGCATCCCGACAAATCATCAAAAGGATAATTGCAATCAAGACGCTTTGGGTCTAAAATAGCAACCGCAGCTGGAAGATTTTCGTCGGGAAGATGATGATCACAAATTATAAAATCTATACCCTTATTTGCTGCATACTCAACCTTTTCTACCGCCTTAATTCCACAATCAAGAGTTATCACAAGTGAAAAATTGCCATTCTCTGCCCAATCTATACCTTTATAAGAAACTCCATAGCCCTCATCATACCTATCTGGTATATAATAATCTACATTGTTAGTAAGAGTATGTAAGAAAGAATAAACCAAAGCAACAGCAGTTGTTCCATCAACATCATAATCGCCATAAATTAGTATATTCTCTCCATTAGCTATAGCACCTTGTATCCTATCCACAGCCTTATCCATATCTGTCATCAAGAAAGGATCGTGCAACATAGACAAATCTGGTCTAAAAAACACCTTGGCTTCATCAAACGATTTAATACCCCTCTGAACCAACAAATTAGCTAAAACAGAATCTACCCCCAATTCTTGCGACAATTGGCGAACAATCGCAGGATTACCAGGCTCCTTTACTATCCATTTTCTATCTACATTATTAACTTCCATAGTTCGCAAAGATAACTAAAAAAACGACATCTCGTTACTTCTTGTTATAATTTTAAACGCTAAAAATTAATATAGAGCTAGGCACTTTTACTACTTAAAGGCAAGCTCACTTAATCCTGCTCCTTTTAATCCCATTTCTTTAAAATAATCTGGCACTGCTTTACCTTGTAAATAATCTACATAAAGTTTTGCCACATACTGACTAAGCATAAAACCATGCCCACGCATTCCTGTAAACAAGCCAGCATCTGGATCTACAATATATCTTGGCTCTGTATAATATCCGCTCCAAGTAGCCTGAAAACCAACATCCTTTAAACATGGCAGCCACTCTGTAAACACTTCGGACACAATCTCTAAAAACTCTTGAGTACTAAAATTTAAATTTTTCTCTACCCTAGTTGCCTCCAACACAGGAGAAGCACAGCCAATAATTTGTCCAGTATCTGTTAATTGTTGACCATAAACAGCAGAAAATCCTTTATACTTTCTTCTATCTATAAGCATATCTAAACAAGCTCCATTCTTACCAATTAAAGGCAAACGTTTAGTTATAAACGCCTGATGCTTAACAGGGAACAAATTAGTTTCATATCCCAATTTTATTGCAAATTTACCAGCATTAGCCCCCAGAGCATTAATAAATAATGGTGTTTCTACCAATAGATATTCTGTTTCTATAGTTCTACCATTTATAGCTACCTTTTTTGGAGATAAATTACTAATTCTTAACAGCACCTTATAAGTATTACCATGCTTTTCTACGCCTACTACCTCAACGCCCTCCCATAGAGTACCTCCATACTCAATACCAATATTTCTAATTGCATTAATTGTTCTACCAGGATTAGCCTGCCAACAATTTCTGGTAACTAGAGCATGAGAGTAAATTTCTAATTTAGGATTAAAATATTGGGAGATTTCTTTTCTAAAATCCTTTCTATCAACCATATAAGCATCAGACCACTCCCTAGATTTTTCTAACTGAAGATAAGTAGCTTGGTCGTGTGCAAAATTAACATAATTTGTTAAATGAAAATCTATTTGAGTTTTATTAGCTAAATCTTTAAATATTTCTAAATTATGGTTTGCTAAATCTGCCAAAGCTGGCAAACTAAAGGCTGGTCTACCTCCCGCAATATTTCGCCAAGAACTACCAGGCATATAATTAACTAATAGTGGCTTATAACCAGCTTGGCTCATATATCTAAACAGAGCAGAACCAGCAATTCCACCTCCAGCTATCAATGCCCCTACTTTTACTCCAGAGCTATGCTTAATATTATTACTTACTATTAAATTCTCCTTAGTAGAATATTCATAATTGCTACTATTTTTAGACCTTAAATTTTCTGTAGCATTTACAATATCACCCAAATTAACTAAATTAGCCATTGGTCCCCTAGGTGTAAAATCGCCTTTTATATCAATTCCTTACTTTCTCATACTTTGTTTTG
>CAXYUL010000301.1:0-2391 GCA_964292095.1 uncultured Bacteroidales bacterium
ATTTCTGATTATTTACATTCTCTTGGGTGTTTTTTTAATCATGGATGTTTCATAATATTATAATGCTATAGATGTATCGTAATCATCCAACAAGAATGAGTCCCCATGTCCTGGATACACCTTAAAATTTAAATTCTTATATGTGTTTATTATGCTAATTGTTTTAGCTAATCCCTCCTTTGAGCCAGTATACAATTTAGTTACGGTCTTCGCTCCTTTTAAAAGTGTATCTCCAGTAAATAAAAATCTATCTATAGTAAAACAAATACCAGAAGCCGTATGACCTAAAGCAATAAAAAAAGATAAATTATAATCTAGCCACTTTAAATTAAAATTAATATCCTCAACTATTAGATCAATATTATTTAAGACAAAACCTTTTTGATTATAAAAAAGAGAGTGATTCTTTTTATTATCAGACACAGAACACGCACATTCTTTAGAACAAATAATTTTTACATTATATTTTGCTCTTAGTTCATTACAACTCCAAATGTGATCAAAATGCTCATGAGTCAAAACTATATATTCAGGATTTAAGTTATTATCTTGGATAAATTTGAATATTTCAGTAGGATCCCTCGCCCCAGGATCAATTATTATACAATTTCTAGAGATATCTAAATTATAAAGAATATAACAATTTGATTTAATAGGATTGTTATAGAGTTGTTTAATACAAATAGCCATACTAGCCTGTTATGTTAATAGTTCTTCCACCATCAACTACAAACTGCTGTCCTGTAATCCATCTTGCATTATCTGACAACAAATAATTAACAGCATTAAAAATATCTTCTGGCAATCCAAGTCCTAGTGGATAAGTATTAGTCATACGTGTTGCAATTTCATCATTTTTAAAAATAGAATCTGTCATCTCTGTGCGCACAGCTCCTGGTAATACCGAATTAACTCTCACATTTGGAGCCAATTCAACTGCTAAACAACGCATCATAGAATCTAGAGCTCCCTTAGAAGAAGCATAAACACTAAATGCCTTAGCTCCCATATTACTAATATTACTTGATATAAAAACAACACTTTTCAACTTCCCTGAATTAATCTTTTTCTGATTTAGAATTTTGGAAATTAATGTAGCTGAAAAAACATTTGTACTAAAAGTAGTTATAATATTTTCTAAATTTACCATCTTTAATGGTAGCATTTTCATATAACCAGCACAATGAACAAAATAACTAATACTAATATTATGCTCCACTAAAAAAGACTTAAGACTTTCCTCAATATCATCTAATTTTGACAAGTCTTTTTCCCATATATAATGAGAACCGCATGGCTCACATAAACTCAATGTTTCATTTAACCTATCAATATTTCTTCCATTTAAAATTACATTAATATTTTTAGAAAAGCCAATAGCCATATTTTTTCCCATACCAGAGGACGCTCCAGTTATTAAAATATAGGGTTTATCATTATTTATTATATCCATTATATGAAAATTTATTGTGCTGTAAAACCTCCATCAATATTAAAAACTGCTCCAGTCACCCAAGTTGACATATCAGAAATTAAAAACAATATAGCATTTGCAACATCATTAGCACCACCCAAACCCAAAGGGTGTAAGCCCTCTAGCTTTGTCACATAATCTTCTGAAAAAGATGTTGAAACTACATCCATCATATTAGTTCTTATAAAGCCTGGTGCTACACAATTAACTCTTATACGCTTAGGAGCTAGCTCCATAGCTAAAGCCTTAGTGGCACTAATTATTGCCCCTTTAGATAATGCGTAACCAACATTTGCTGGAGACCCAACAACCCCATAAACTGAGGATATCAATACTATAGAGCCAGCTTCTCCTGCATAAACATTTTTACTACATAAAATTTTAGCTAATTCAATGGCGGAATATGAATTAACTTTATAAATTAAATCACATTTATCACTAGATATAGTTTTTAGAGGTGAAACATATGGCAATCCAGCTAAATGAATTAAACCATTAATTTTACCATTTTTACTAACAAAATCTAAAATTAACTCTTTAAAAATTTGAGGTTTAGATAAATCCATAGATAAAATAAAAGAAGATTCCTTTTTACATAATAGACTTGTCTCTTCTAATCCTTGCTCATTAATATCAACTAAAACTACTTTTGCTCCGCATTTAGTGAGTAAAATACTTGTTTCTCGTCCCATCCCAGAAGCAGCAGCCGTAACTATATAAGTTCTTCCTGTTAAATCTAGTAAACTATCCATAAATTATTTATTTTTTTGAATCAATTAATTTTTTCAAACCTTCTATGGTTTTTGATTCTACAATTTCTTTCGCACTTATTGTAACCTTATATTCTTCATCAGCCATTGCTATTATTGAAAGAATAGTTAATGAATCCCAAGCTTCAAAAGATTGTAATTCATCTG
>CAXYUL010000302.1:0-2385 GCA_964292095.1 uncultured Bacteroidales bacterium
TAATTAGGAAAAATAAATATCAGCAACTCCCGTAAGTGCTATTACAGACAATATTATAGCACTTAATCAAAGTAGAAAGGAATTTAAATTTGTAAATCCTCCAGCATTATATGCCCATTGTAAGTAGGTATTTGATTCTAAACTGTTAGAATCTAGCAAGATAATAAATACTGGTAGAATTGCGGCAATGCCTACGAGCTCTAAAAGTGTTTTTATAAGAATAGATACAATTATTGGCAATAATTTATTTCTTAAATTATCGGGAAGAATTGTATAAAGGTCTTTAAACATTTTATTTGCTTAGTAGACTATAGATTAAGTAAGCCGCAGCTTTTTAGTTGCTCTATCCATTTTGTGGCGTCATTTATTGCTAGGCTCTTATCTATACCGTATTTTGAGCATAGTTTATTTGCAACGTCTTCTAATTCAAAATCTACCGAGCTTAGTTCGTTCCAAAGAAAGATAGAACTTTCATTAAAAGCAACTAATTTTGTCATATCTACATTCTGTTTGCCTCTTATTACAATAACCTTTTCGCCAGCAATTTCTTTAATTTGATATTCGGTATTAAGTCTCATCTTTGTTCTTGTTTTTTATGTATAATAAATATGCACAATGCTCTTTCTTGCAAAGATACATAAGTTCTTATTATATTTGCGAAAAACACTAAAATGGCTGAGAAAATAATATCTAACAATGAGTATTTTAAATGTGTAAAACAGATAATAGAGCAAGAAGGTTCTGTTAAGATTAGAATTAAAGGTTATAGTATGACTCCTGTTTTAATGGACAATAGAGATGAACTTTTGTTATCACCCTGCACAAAGTTAAAAAAATGGGATATTGTGCTTGCTTTGTTAAGTAATGGGCAGTATGTATTGCATAGAATAATTAAAATTGATGGCAATAGGATTACTCTTATGGGTGATGGTAATGTAAGGGGATGCGAGTTCTGTTATACTAAGGATATAGTAGCTATTGTTAGTGAAATTTATAGATATGGCTTTTTTCTAGAACTAAAAAATACCCACTCAATAATATCTAAAAAAGGACATCTGCTTAAAGCAGATTCTTTGGAATGGTATTGGTGGATACTTTTATCAAATGTTAGGAGAAGAATTATAAAACTTAGATTTATCTTTTAGATCTTCTCTCTCCTTTATTTCCTCTGTCTTTTTGCTCTCCTTTATTAGGCTTTGTTTTAGATTTTCCCTCAAAATAATTAGGCTTTCTATTATCTCTAGCTAGCGATCGGCTTCTACTAGACCTTTTAGAGTTAGTATTCCAAGTTTCGTCCCAAATAAGAGAGTAGTCAATTAATTTCTGTTCTAAATTGGCTTTTGTAACTTTTATCTTTACTTTATCGCCTAGGGTAAAAACTTTTCCAGTAGATTTGCCTACAATGCAGTACTTTTTATCATCAAAAATAAAGAAATCTTCTTTAATCTCTCTAAGCATAACCATTCCTTCAACTTTTATTGGCTCAATCTCTACATATATGCCCCATTCAGTAACGCCAGAGATAGTGCCATCGTAGATATTGCCAATTTTATCTTGCATAAATTCTGTCATCTTGTATTTTATGCTACTTCTTTCTGCCTCTGTTGCTAATTGCTCTCTATTAGATGCTTGCTTACATAATTCCTCGTATTTTTGCTTGTTTTCAGATTTGCCTTTATCTAGGTAGTGACTAAGCAGGCGGTGTACCATAACATCAGGATAGCGTCTAATAGGTGATGTAAAATGAGTATAAAATTCAAAGCCCAGACCATAGTGCCCAACATTATCTGTACTATATTTTGCTCTTGCCATAGATCTAAGAGCAATTATTTCTATGGCACTGCTTTCTGGCTTTCCCTTGGTGTTTTCTAAGAGTTTATTTAACTCATTCGCAACTTCTTTGGCATTAGTTGTTGGGCCCATGGTGTAACCAAAATGCTTAACAAAATCTCTAAGATTCTGAATCTTATCAAAATTTGGTTCCTCGTGTATTCTATAAACAAAGGTTGGCTCTTTTATTCTCATTTTGGTTGCAATAAAAGTAGCTACTTCTTTATTTGCCAGTAGCATAAACTCCTCTATAAGCCAATTGGCCTCCTTGGTTATTTTTTGAACTACATCAATTGGTTTACCATCTTTATCTACTATTACTTTCATTTCTGGCCTTTCAAAGCTAATTGAACCGCTATCAAAACGTTTATTTCTTAGTATAGTAGCTAAGCTATGTAAACTTAGTACGGCAATAGCAACTTCTTTGTCTGAATATTGTTGTCCTTTCTTTTTTCTTGCAAAAATCTTACGGATATTAGATTTTACTAAGCCACTCTTAGGGTCTATTTCTAAATCTAAAATATCTTCTCCTTTGCTTTCTATTATTTCTTGGGC
>CAXYUL010000303.1:0-2380 GCA_964292095.1 uncultured Bacteroidales bacterium
GGCAATTTTGATACTATTCAAGCATCAAAGGTGGAAGTGGCAAATGCTAAACTATATGTAAATAGAAATGAGGGCTTTGCCGGCATGGATCTTAAAAAAGATGATGACGCAGAGTTTGTTTGCGAATGTTCAGATATAGATGACATAATAGTCTTCTTTAAAAACGGTAAATACATTGTAAGTAAAATTACAGATAAAGCTTTTGTAGGGAAGAACATTATTCATATTGGAGTATTTCTAAGAAACGATGAACGCACCATTTACAATGCTGTTTATAGAGATGGTAAAGTTTCCTTAGACGGAAAAACTGGTAATACCTACGTAAAAAGGTTTTCTGTAACTGGGGTAACTAGAGATAAAGAGTACGACCTTACACAAGGCAAACCAGATTCACAAGTTATTTGGTTCTCTGCCAATCCTAACGGCGAGGCCGAAGTACTTAAAGTATTTCTTAAACCAAGGCCAAAACTAAAGAAACTAATTTTAGAATTCGACTTTGCATCTATAGCTGTTAAAGGCAGGTCATCTATGGGTAATATTCTAACTAAAAACGTATTACATAAGATTCAGCTAAAATCTAAAGGCATTTCTACAATAGGCGGCAAGCCAATATGGTTTGATACAGATATTAACAGACTAAACGAAGATTCTAGAGGAATATACCTAGGAGAATTTCACAACAACGATCATATTCTGGTTATCTGCAAAGACGGCACATACTACACCACTAACTCTGATCTAAGCAATAGATACCAAGGAGATATATCTATAATTGAAAAATTAGACAGTAGTAAAACCTACAGCGCACTCTACTACGACGGCGAATCGCAAAGTTACTACTTAAAACGCTTTTCATTTGAGCCTAGCGATAATATTGTAAACTACTTTATATCAGAGAGTGCCGAGTCTAAACTTATAGAACTAAGCACAGACAACTATCCACAAGTACTTATGAAATTTGGCGGAAAACACTCAAAAAGAGAAGACGAAACAATTAATGTAGAAGAATTTATAGGTAAAAAGGGCTACCGTGCAAAGGGTAAAAGAATAAGCACATACCAAATTGATAGCGCAGAGTTTATAGAAGCTCTTAAAAAAGATACAGATACAGAAGCAACTGATACAGAAACTGATACAGAAGAAGCTAGTAAAGGCTTTTCACCAGGATCAGTTGCTACTTTTGTTCCAAACGACGACCAAGAAGACTCTCCTACGCTATTTTAATTATTTTTAACCTAAATACTTAAAAACCTATAACTATGATTATTAGTTTATGTGGATTTATGGGTACTGGTAAGAGCACAATTGGACGCAATCTTGCCAACTACACGTATTCCGAATATGTAGATTTAGACATATACATAGAGAATGAATACCAATATTCTGTACAACAGTTCTTTATAGAGTATGGAGAAGCCAGATTTAGAGAAGTTGAATACATGGCTCTAAAAGAAATAATAACAAAACACCAAGAATCGTCAAATAAGAACCTTGTTATATCACTAGGCGGAGGAACCATAGTAAATAAACAATCTGCAAAAATTATTAAAGAACAAACCTTCTGCATATACCTATATTCCAATTCGGAAATTCTCATTAAGAGACTAGTTAAGAACAACAACAAAAGGCCCCTACTTAGTGGAAAAGACGGTGAAAAAATTGAAGACACTGTAATTAAGCTACTTAAATACAGAGACCCAATATACAGAGATGTATCACAATGGATAATAGACAGTCAAAATTTAAGTGTAAAAGAAATAGTAGAAAAAATATCTATGGTATTTGAATAATACTAGGCTAAAAGACTAAATAATTTCTTCTCTAGCCCTAATATCCTTAACCCTTAGCTGAATATTAGCTATACCCCTATAATAATTTTCTGCAATAGAATAACAAATATCAACTGCATTACCAGCTTGCATATGACTAAAATGCTCAGACTTATTAAAAGCAATAGCAGAAATATGTCTATATGGCTCATCCTCTTGAATAAGCTCTAATTTAAGATGTCCATTATCACTTCCAACCTTGCGTCCATTACCATTATCATAAACATTTTCTGTAATAAAAACAGGAGAAATATTACCAGGCCCAAAAGGCTGAAACTGCTTTAAAACTCTAAAAAACTTTGGCGTTATCTGTTTAAAATCTAAATATGAATCTATATTTACCAACGGAGTTAGTATCTCTTTTGTAATTTTTTCCTTAACAATACTCTCAAACTTATTTGAAAACTTCTTTAAATTTTCTTCCTTTAAAGTTAGGCCAGCTGCATACATATGACCACCAAAATTCTCTAATAAATCCGAACACATTTCTATAGCCTCATACAAATCAAAACCAGGAATACTTCTAGCAGAGCCGGTTACAAAACCATTAG
>CAXYUL010000304.1:0-2348 GCA_964292095.1 uncultured Bacteroidales bacterium
GTAGTTTATTTGCATAGTATGTATCTATAAAATAAGTATTTACATAGCCATCTTTTATTATAGTTCTATCTTGTGTAGCCACCCCCTCGCTATCAAAATATCTAGCTCCGCTCATACCAAGTAGATGTGGTCTATCTATAAACATAAATTTATCTGAGAATACTTTTTTGCCCAGCTTGTCTATTAAAAAACAATTTTTCTGTTGAATATTAGCTCCACTAAGTGCACTAAGAATTGGTGCTATTACTCTGGTAGAACAAGTATAATCAATTACAACATTATATTTTCCGCTCTTTATTATCTGCGGATTTAATTTTCTAATAGCCCTTTCTAGTGCTATATTTCCGCAGTCTTTATACTTTAGTTCATTATAAAATAAAGAGCTATCGTACCACCATCCCTCTGGCCTTGCATCTGAGCTGCCTTTTATTGAGACCTCTGCATTTACAACAAAAGTAGACTGAATTGATTCTCCACTAAATCCATTAGAATCAATTGTATAAGAGTATTCTATTATATCGGCATATTCTGTATTGGCAGTTATTATCCTATTATTGCTATCATTAATAGCTCTATAACACTCAAAGGCCATTTCTTTCTTCCTTTTTGGCTCAATTTCTAATATTTTTGGGTCAAATTGTTCTAGATCTGCTTTATTTTCTTTATAGTATAGCTCTGGGCAGGGTAGAGTTCTATCTTTGTCGGGAGTAATAAGCTTAGTAGCTGCAATTGCATTTTTTAAGAAAGATTGCAACTCTTTGTCTTCTAGTCTATTTGTAGAGTAAGCTCCGTATCTGCCGTCTACAAATAATTGTATATAGAGAGATCTATCTGAGCAGCTTTGTAAACGGTCTAATTTATTATTTAATACAGAGAAATTGCTTTGTATTCCTTTATTTAGTGTAACTCTTGCGCCATTTGCTCCATGTTTTATTGCATATTCTAATGCGTTTTCTGCGCAATTCTTTTCTTGGGTATTATTTATTTGTTCCATTTTCTTATTAGTTAATTAGTACCTCCAACATTCAATTTTTTTACTAAAACACTTGGCATACCGCAACTTACAGGGCACATTTGCTCTTTTCCACAAGTCCAAGTTAAGTCTTCTATTTTTGAATCGTTGGCTACCATAGTAATATCGGCTAGGGCTTTTGGACCATTGCCAATAATATTTATATCTTTAATTGGAGTGCTAAGCTCGCCATTCTCTATTAGATATCCACTTTTTACAAAAAAAGTAAAATCACCTTCGCCAATTTGCACTTGTCCATTAGAAAATGTATCTACATAAATTCCTTTTTTAACAGATTTAATTATTTCATTCTTAGATGCTTGCCCGTTTTCCATATACGTAGCCCTCATTCTTGGAATTGGCATATATCTAAACGATTCTCTTCTGCCGTTTCCTGTTGGCTTAACGCCATAGTATGAGGCACTTATTCTATCATGTAAGTAAGAATTTAAAATTCCATTTTTTACCATATATGTTTTTTGCCCTTTTACCCCTTCATCATCAAAATTGCAACTACCTCTATTAGCCATAATTGTAGCATCATCAACAATATTAATATTCTCATTGCATATTTTTTTACCCATTTTGTTAGAGAATATAGAGCTACCTTTTCTGTTAAAATCTGCCTCAAAAGCATGGCCAATAGCCTCGTGTAATAGTATACCAGAACTACCTGCTCCCATTACAACAGGCATTTGTCCACCCTTTGGTTTTATTGCTTTAAATAAAATAGAGGTATTATTATAACATTCGTTAGCTATTTCTTCTATTAAATTATCTGTTAGTAGCTCAAAGCCACATCTATAGCTCCTAGACGAACTTCCATTCTCTATTTTTCCGTCAACTTCCATTGCGCAAGTGGCAGTAATAGAAAGCATTGGTCTAAGATCGCTAAATGATTCACCTAAAGAGTTAAAAAACAATATTTTACTTATAGAGTCAGATATCCTTGCACTTGCCTTTATAATGTTTCTATCTTTAGCAAAAATTTTAGAATTTAAATCTTGAAAATAAGGAATTTTATAAACTATATCTGTTTCTTCCCATCCTAATTGAATAGGATAATAGTTTTTAGATCTTAATTTTTTAAAATCTAAGTTAGAAAAAGGGGCTTTAGTTCTAGAGTTGGCTATTTCTGATGCTGTTTTTGCAGCATTTATCATTTGGTCTATGTTGGTGTTTTCGGCATAAGCATATCCTGTTCTTTCACCTTTTATTACTCTTATTCCAACACCAAAATCTATATGTGTTCCGGCAGCATTTACTTGGGAGTCTTTAAGAGATAGCTCATTAGATAATGAGTGCTCAAAATAAATATCTGCATAATCTCCTCCTT
>CAXYUL010000305.1:0-2342 GCA_964292095.1 uncultured Bacteroidales bacterium
ACTCAGTATTTAGATTATTTAAAAAATAAGCAAGTAGATTCTGCCTTAGCTATGCTTTCTTCTTTTAGAAATGATAGCGTTCTTACCTTATTAGATGCGGATAGAAAGGATCTGTTAAAGCAATATGCTCAATTTCCTGTCTTATCTTATCAGATTGGATCTATTGTTTTTATAGACAATAATAAGTCTGAGCTGCATTACTGCGTAGAATTTTTTGAAAGGAAACCAGGCCAAGAGGATT
The DNA here is from genome assembly GCA_964292095.1 of uncultured Bacteroidales bacterium. Classification (GTDB taxonomy): domain Bacteria; phylum Bacteroidota; class Bacteroidia; order Bacteroidales; family UBA932; genus Egerieousia. Next base: position 242 of record CAXYUL010000305.1, read on the forward strand.
ACCCAAACACTATGAACTTTAGACTTAATCCTCAGAAGATAGATGGAGTTTGGCACTTAGGCGTGCTTAATAAATAGTTTTTAATTAAAGCTCGGTAATTGCCGGGCTTTTTTTAAAAAAAGCATTACATTTGTACAATAAAGTATATTATGTCTATTATTACAGAAAAAGGAATAAGGTTTAAGGCACTTCTAATATATTTAGTTGTGGCATTAGCCTTTTTTTTCTTATTATTCTATTTGTATTCTTCTAAAACAAGTATCAATTTGCAGAGAGAGCAACTAGAGAAATATAAGTATGCGCTTTCTTTTACTAATAACTTAGTTTACTCAATTTATGATACACAAAATACTGTTAGTGCTTATTTATCCAATAAAGATTCAAAATATTTAAGTAATTATAAAGTTAAAATTGCAAATGTTAAGGGCTTAATAGATACTTTAAAGCATTATACTTATTTTACAAGTGAGCAGGAGTTAAATGAGCTACTTGTTCTGGTTGATAAACAATACTCTGTAATAGTAGAGCTCAACAAAAGGTTGCTTAAAGTAAACCCACTAGAAGCAGTTAATGAAACTATTAGAGATTTTAAACCAGAAAATATTAAGGACTCTTTGCTTGTTACAACAGTTTTAAAAGATAGCGTAACCTTACCTGCAAAAAAGAAAGGTTTTTTTAAACGCTTAGCTCATGCTTTTAATCCAAAGAAGGATAGTGTAAAAGTTATAAGTAAAACTATAGTAGATTCTGTTACTTTACAACATAGGTCTACTCCAGCTGTGCTTATGCAAGTAGATAGTGCAGTTAAACAGGCAAGTTTAGGCTATACTAGTAATTTAAAGAGTTTAGAAAGACAAATATCATCTTTGTCTAAAGCTGATCTAAAAATTTCTGAGCAAATTACAAGCATTATAATGAGAATTTATGGTAAGACTCTAGATAAAACCATTTATTCTCTTAACTCTGGAGTGCAGTTAATAGAAAAGAATTATCTCTACTCGGCTATAGGTGGTGTATTATCTTTTATATTGGTAACTGTATTTATTATTCTAATAGTGACAGATATTAATAAGGGGAGGAGATCTCGCATATTATTAGAAGAGTTAAATTTAAAAAACAAAGAAATTATACAAAGTAGACATAATCTTTTATTGTCTGTATCGCACGATATTAAAACGCCTTTAGGTTCTATTTTAGGTTATATACAGCTATTACCTAATAATACTCCATATATAAATTCTATAGAGAGCTCTAGTTTATATATTCTTTCTTTATTAGATAATTTACTAAATTTTTCTGCAATAGAGCAAAAACAAATTTCTCTTAATAATAAGTACTTTGAGCTAAAAGATTTATTTGATTCAATTATAGAAATGTTTATGCCGTTGGCAACAGCAAAACATATAGCTTTAAATTATAGTTTTAATTCTATTCCTAATATTTTAGTGTATTCAGACGAGCTTAAAATTAAACAAATAACTGTAAACTTGCTATCTAATGCGTTTAAATATACCCCTAGTGGCTATATTAATTTAGACATTCAATTAGTAGATAATATGTTACAGATTAAGGTAAGTGATAGTGGAGTAGGTATACCACAAAATTATAGAGATAAGATTTTTAGTGCTTTTCAGAGGGTAGAAGAGAATAATAAACTAGCTCATGGTACAGGTTTGGGCTTGTTTGTTGTAAAAGCAATGGTAGATTTATTAAAAGGTAGTATTTCGTTTTCTTCTCAGTTAGCTAAAGGAACAGAATTTTTTATAAGTATTCCTGTTTTGCTTTGTGAAAATGTTAATAATCCTACTATTACTTCTGTTTCTGCTGCTACTGTTGCTTCTTCTGCTGCTTCCTCTGCTAGTGCTACTACTACTTCTACTTCTTTTTCTTCTGCTGCTAGTGCTGCCACTACTGCTACTTCTTCTTCTACTAGTTCTGCTGCTACTGCTACTGCTACTGCTGCTATTGCTACTTCTTCTTCTACTTCTACTAGTTCTGCTGCTACTGCTGCTATTGCTACTTCTTCTTCTACTAGTTCTGCCGCTACTGCTACTGCTGCTGCTACTGCTGCTATTTCTACTTCTTCTTCTTCTGTTAGTTC
>CAXYUL010000306.1:0-2329 GCA_964292095.1 uncultured Bacteroidales bacterium
TTTGCTCACCAAACCATCTTAGACTACATCTCGTAAGCAAAATAGTAGGACTTTGTAGCTCTTGCATAGCTTATAGTTGTTGCTTGCCAGTAAACTAGGGTATTAATGCTTGTGCCATGATGGTTTGTGTTGTTGCCAGACCCAAAACAAGGGCTAAATGGGTCTGGAAGCTATCCTATACCAGCAAGTCCTACAAAACCCTAAAAATTTTGTAGGACTTGCATGGCTTAAGATTATTGCCAGCCACCTAACTCATTAATTAAAATGCCTTTCCAGTAACGCCAGCCATTCTAGTGAGCCTTAGCTAAAAATAATTACATTCTAACACATCTAACCGAGAAAGCACACGCTCGTTTATCGTTTGTTACATAATAGGTATTATCTACATATTTTGTATTAAATATCTTAACCATAGTGGCATTAGTTCCATCTGGCGTTGATGCCCATAGATAGACATTTCCAAAATCTATACTATATCGTTCTTTAACAGTTGTCATGTAATCTACTACAGTTGGTACACTCCCATCATTAATTCTTCTGCCAGCTTGAGGAAAGTATAAGGCATTAGCAATTAAATATCCGTATGGTATATTTGGGCTTATACCATGAGTAAAGTTTGTTACTCTGCTTACTGTAGAGTTTTCTAGCTTAGACATTTCTGTCTTTGTTGGAACTCTCCAACCATCGGGGCAAGGGTCGTACTTAGATTTTGTTGGATTAAGATCGCCATTAGAAGAAAATGATGAGTTCCAGAAATTATTATATTGGTCTGCTGTGATTACTGCATACCAATCGTAAGGCTCAGTTGTAGATGAATAAAATGTTGATGCTAATGGGTTTTTAAGAGGGCTGCCTGCTGTAGCAGTGCTAGATGTTACTATTGCATCAGAAGCATCGTTTGAATCGTAGCCTTGGCCGTCTTTTCTTCCCCATTGATAGAGTTTACCATAGATATAGCCTTTATATGTACCATTAGCAGGCTCATATCCACAATTAACAGGAGCCCACTCTATGCCATTTACAATTATAGATTTTCCACAGATTCCATACATAGCACATATAGACTCATTTTTTAGATTAAGTAATATTTTCTTTCTTTTGCCTTTTGTAAATGCAAGCTCAGTATCCATTCCATCAATTTCTTTAGTAATTATATAGCCTTTAGCAGCTCTAGTATTCTTAGGTTCAGATACTTCACTTAGTGTTTGCGCCTTTGTTGTTACTAAATCTATATAGAGTCTCCTATTATCAGATATTGTAAAAGGCAACATAGAAAGCCTTACTGTTAGTTGTCCATTGTTTACAGTTATACCATCCTTATCGCCTGTTTTAAGATTTACTGTAAAGCTAGTACTTTTGTTGCTTTCTGTTGGGGTTAAAACTCCTGTAGCAAAGTTATACTCAGCTTGTTGTGGAAAAATAGGCAAATCACATCTAAGTGAAAGTGAATAAATAGTAGTAGCACTAGGAATATCTGAAATAACAAAATCTAGCAATGTGTTTACATGAGCAAAATTTATAGACATAGTGTTTCTATCTGCGTAAGAAGTACTTGCCTTTGCTACTAAAATCTCGTATGCTCCCAAACTATTATTGTCTATTATTTCTGCAGAAGAATTAATTTGTGTTTGCATAGTTGGAATAGAAAAGGTATATTTATCTTGTTCACCTGCCTTAAATTTGTCTATCCCTCCTGTTAGTGGATAAATACAATAAAATGTTTTTTCTCCACTTGTCCAATTATTAACTTCTCCGCTAAAAGACTCATTATTAGTAAACTGTCCTGTTTGTTTTACTATTTTAAAAGTTTCTAGCACAGGAGAGCCATTGTTACTGTGAATTAGTCCAATCTCATCATTTGCAGACCAAGAAAGTTGTAAATCATTTACAGAAATTTTGGTGCTTAGATTATTAGTTGCCATTATTGTAAGTTTTGTCTTACATCCATTTTCTACTTGCAATGTGCCTTCTTGTTTGTTGCAAGATGCCATAATAAGTCCTAGAGATATTATTGGCAATAACATTCTTAGTTCCATGAGAAATCTGAATCATCTTGATAATCTGGTGTTGTAAAATTGCTAGAATTGGCAAAGCCTTTTTCCAAATGTACTTCTACTACTTGCAGAGTAGGACTCTCATATAACATACCCAGCAAATTAGCTTCCCTTAACAAATAAGGTGCTCTAATAAAATTAATAGTTTTCATATATATATATATTAGGATAATATTATCACCTAGTCATTAGCTTATATAACTAAAAATTCTAATGGCAAAGTTAATTATTTTTTATATTTATATACATCTTTTAACCAAAAAAGTATAAATATA
>CAXYUL010000307.1:0-2317 GCA_964292095.1 uncultured Bacteroidales bacterium
AACTGTTCAGAAAGCGTAGGAATTACAGGATATGCCATGTATATTACAATTATCTCTAACCTTATTAACATATTACTAAACTGGGTATTAATTTACGGGAAATTAGGGTTTCCTCGGCTTGGGGTATCGGGAGCCGCATTGGCAACACTAATAAGCAGAATAATTATGTTTGTAAGTTTTCTTGTTATTATTTTAAGTATCAGGCCGTACAAACACTATATTAAATTTCTAAATCACCAATACTTAGACAAAAAGAAAATAAAAGAGCTGCTTAGTACATCAATTCCCGTTGCATTACAAGGGCTTGTAGAAATTACAGCCTTTAGTGTAAGCGGTATTATGCTGGGATGGTTTGGAAAAACGGCATTAGCTGCTCACCAAATTGCAATAACAATGGCATCTACATCATTTATGATAGCACAAGGAATTGGAGTAGCTTCTACAATTAGGGTATCACATCAATTTGGGGAGAAAGACTATAGAGCAGCAAAAAAAGCTGGATATGCTTCTATGCACCTAAGTGTAGCTTTAATGAGCACCGCAGCAATATTATATATAATTTTTAGACATCAAATACCATATATCTTTACATCTGATCCTCAAGTTGTATCTATAGCAGCTACCCTATTAATAGTATCTGCTGGATTTCAAATATTTGATGCAGTTCAGCTCAGTGGAATAGCATCGCTAAGAGCACTTAACGATGTTAAAATACCATTATTACTATCTATAGTTTCATATTATTTTATATGCCTTCCACTTGGATATTTTTGTGGAAAAGTATTAAATTTTGGTCCTTTGGGAATATGGCTAGGGCTAATGCTGGGGCTATTTTTTGCTGCAATATTTTTCTTTTATAGGTTTAAAAAATTAATTAGCAGATACATTAACTATGCTTAATACAGAAGAATTAGACTTTATTGTTAAAAATGCAGGAAAAGATAGTAAAAGTCTTATACTCAAAAAAGATAAGTATAAGAACATAAATATAAGTTTATGTGTCAATTGCATAGAGGCTAGAGAAAAAATAAGGAATAAAGTTCCATATTGGTATAAATATGATAAGATAGTTTATCCAATATCGCTATCAATAGAGCAATGTAGCTCACAGGCTTGTGCATTATATAAGCAAAAAATAATATTAGAATTGTTTAATAATACACAAAAAGATAATAATGAATCTAACAAAGCACTTAATATTGCCGATTTAACAGGAGGGCTAGGAATTGATTCTTTTTTTATATCTCTAAATGCAAACAAACTCTATTATTTTGAGAGAAATAATGTTTTATTAAAAGCTGCAAAATACAATTTTAATGTGCTCAATGCTAATAATATAGAAGTTTATGAACCTTTAGATGAGCTATTATCTATTAATTCGTTATGCACAGAATCTATAGAACAACTTAAAACAAAAAAAATAGATTGTATATATATAGACCCAGCAAGAAGGGGCAATAACGAATCTAAACTTATAAAATTAGAAGATTATGAGCCAAATGTATTAGAAATAAGAGATAGCCTACTCAAAATAGCTAAATATCTTATAATAAAAGTATCTCCAATGGCAGATATTAAATTATATATATCTCTGCTAAAAAATGTTAAAGCTGTTCATATTGTATCTGTAGACAACGATTGCAAAGAGCTCATTTTTGTTTTAAGTAAAGACCTATTAAATGAAGAAATACAAAAAGACGAAGTTCTTATATACACTCAAAACCTTAGCTTAAACAAAATAGGAACATTAGAGCTAAATAATCAATCTTTTTGCTTTTCTTACAAACAAGAGCAAAATGCAAATGTTGAGCTAACAAACTGCGCACTTAAATACCTATACGAGCCAAATAAATCTCTTTTAAAGGCCGCTGCATTTAAGCTAATATCAGAAAAGTATAATGTAAAGAAATTTGACAAAGACACCCACCTCTACACTTCTGATAATCTAGTTTCGTTTCCAGGTAAAGTTTATGAAGTAATAAAACAATTAGATTTTTCTAAAAATAATATTAAGACTATTGCAAAAGAATATCCCCTCGCCTCAATTACTGCCAGAAACTTACCTATAGATACAAATGAATTTAGGAAAATCTCTAAAATAAAAGAAGGAGGGGAATATCATATTTTTGCTTTTGGCGCCATTGGAGGAAAAAGACTTATACTTATTTGTAAAAGGTCTTTATTAACGTCCCTTAACAGTCTTACTAGTTAAAATTTCTGGTGCATCTTTATCTAACAAATGTCTATACCAAAATATATAATCGCCCATATTTGAGTGAACACTTTTTGCACCTCTATAACCATGAAATTCGCCAGG
>CAXYUL010000308.1:0-2311 GCA_964292095.1 uncultured Bacteroidales bacterium
GTTATTGTCATATCAGATACGTCTGCAGGCACCACGCAGAGACTTGCCCATATGTGGAACCTTGTCGATGCCGTCAGCTAGCTTGGCGTTCCCGGGACACTGGTATTTGTTATTATCCTTGTTCTGGTCTTGTTTATTATCCTTATTATCTTTATTCTGATCTTTATTCTGATCTTTGTTTTGATCTTTGTTTTGATCTTTGTTATCTTTATTCTGATCCTTATTCTTATCTTGATTCTTTTGTTGCTCATCTGCCATTTTCTTAGCATAAGCATAATTTGTCTTGGTCTCCATATCATTAGGATTCCTCCTCAAAGAATTTTTATAAGCCTCAACTGCCTCGCTATATTTCTTTTGTGCAAGGTAAGTATTTCCTAAGTTATGATAATAATTAGATGCATCACTAGGTTCAACTTTTTCTTTAATAGTCCAACTAATCTTATTTTCTATAGCTTTTGCACTATCTGCAATATTTAAATAGTACTTTTCTGCTTGAGCAGCATCAGACTGTTTATAAATAGCATTAGCTAAATTATAATTAGAAACAAACGAATTAGAATCCTTAATAAGTCCCTTTCTATACTCAATTTCGGCATCCTTATATTTTACTTTATCAAAGACTCTATTTCCTTTTCTAACTTCCTTAAAATCATATCTCTTTACCAAATTCTGAGCAAACGCCACATTAGATGATGCTATTAAAAATAAAAGAATCACACTAAAAATTCTTCTATTAATTCTTCTACTACCTATTAAAAAATCCATTATAAAAAGTATTAAGGCTATTGCAAAAAAATACATATACTGTTCGTCATAATCTTCAAAAACTACCGACTTAAACTGTTGCTCCTCTAATTTCTTTAAATCAGAAATAATAGGATTAAGTCCAAACTCTGTAGACCCAGCTCTAATATATGCTCCTTGTCCAGCTAGAGCTATATCTTGCAAACTTTTTTCATCCAACTTTGTAACTACAATCTCTCCATTATTATCTTTTAAAAGTTCTCCATTCTCGCCTAAAGGTATTGCCTTTCCCTCAACAGAGCCTACTCCAATAGTAAAAACCTTAATACCCATCTCAGCCGCCTGCTTAGCAACCTCAATCGGATTATCCTCCTGGTTCTCGCCATCTGTAATAAGTATTATAGCTCTATTATTTTTCTTAGCACTAGCTTCTGCACTAAAGCTCCTAATAGCTGTTGTTAAAGCCTCAGCTACAGCAGTTCCCTGAACAGGTACAGATGATGTAGAAATTGTATTTAAGAAAATCTTAGCAGAAACATAATCGGTAGTAATAGGAAGCTGAACAAACGACTGACCAGCAAATACAATAAGGCCTATTCTATCTCCCTGTAATTTATCAACTAACCTAGATATTGCTAATTTTGCCCTCTCCAACCTATTAGGAGAATAATCTTGAGCTAACATAGAATTAGAGACATCTAACACTATCATAATTTCTGCGCCATGCCTCTTAGTCTCTTTTAATTTGGCTCCCATTTGTGGACGAGCCAAACCAACAACAAAGAATAGCCATGCAAGAGAAAAAACACTTACTCTAACCCAACCCTTCCATGTAGAACGCATAGGCATTAACTTATATATTAAATTAGGATCTCCTAGTTTAGATATCTTATTTTTTCTCTCTCTTTTATATAGAAAATAAAAAAGAAAAAAAAGTGGAATCAAAAATATTAATAGTAAATATTGTGGGTTTACAAATTGTATCATAGTTGAAATACTCCTTTATAATTAATAAGGTATTTGTTTTATAATAAACAACCTTAAAATAAATTCTAAACATATTGCTGCTAGAGCTATTAGGGCAAAAGTCATAAATAACTCTTTATAAATAGGAAAAGAATCTACTTGCACCTTATTCTTTTCCATTTTATTAATTTCTCCATATATTTCTAATAATTTAGAATTATCTGTAGCTCTAAAATATTTTCCATCGGTTTCATTAGCTATTTCCTTTAATAGTGGTTCATCTATCTGTACCTCAACCTGCTGAATATCTATGCCATAAGGAGTAAGAAAAGCATATGGCGCAGTTCCCATGGCACCAACACCAATGGTATATACTCTAATTCCAAACTCTTTGGCAATTTCGGCCGCCATTTTAGGAGAAATTTCGCCTGTATTATTTACTCCATCTGTTAATAAAATAATAACCTTACTCTTTGCCTGAGAATCTTTTAACCTTGCCACCGCCGTGGCCAATCCGTTTCCTATCGCTGTTCCATCATCAATTATTCCACACTCTATCTCTTTCATAAGATTAATAAGAGTAGCCCTATCTGTAGTAAGA
>CAXYUL010000309.1:0-2308 GCA_964292095.1 uncultured Bacteroidales bacterium
CTTTGGCACAAATGGCAAAAGCTCACAATATTTGATGTGGGCAGAATTGTTTGATACTTTAGGGGTAGATTTGGCACTAGCTGGAAATGACCATATTTATGTTCGCTCTGGAGCTATTTATAAAAATAAGAAAACAGATGGTTCTATTGGTACTATATATATACAAACGCCATCCTCTGATAATGGAAGAGGGAGAGAGTGCGATTATAAGTTGGCTCCTAAGTATAATAATGATTTGATAATGAGCAGATGGAGTGAGGGCCCAAAAACGATAGGGGCTCTACATCTTAAGGTAACAAAGAAGAAAATTATAATTACTCTTTTAGATAGGAATGCTAATGTTATAGATAGTGGAGAAGTTTTAAGCAAAAGACCTTAGTGGCACCTACTTTTCTTTGTCATTTTTAAGAAGATCTCTAATTTCTGATAATAGTTGTATGTCTGCAGGAGGAGCAACAGGAGTAGCTGGCTTATCTAATTTCTTTTTATTAAATGAGTTTATACCTTTTATCAAAATAAAAATTGCAAAAGCAATTATGATAAAATCGAGCACTACCTGAATAAAATTGCCATAATTAATTGTTACAGCAGGAGTTATTACATTATTGCCTTCTATAACTGCTTGTTTTAATACTATTTTTAGGTCTGTAAAATTAACACCCCCAACTAGTAAGCCAATTGCTGGCATTATTATATCACCTACAATAGAAGATACTATTTTTCCAAATGCTCCACCTATAATTATACCTACTGCCATATCTATAACGTTTCCACGCATGGCAAATGTCTTAAATTCTTGTAATATGTTTCTCATAGTTATTAATATTTATTATTTTGCTGAGTTTATTAACCTTTCTTTTTCTAAATCTGCCCTAGATTTAGAACTAATAACTAAATAAACCCCAACAAAGATTAGTATGGCTGCCATTGGTTTACTCCAAGTAAATATGTCTTGTCCTATACCTATGGCTAGGGTAGAAGTAATTATTGGCTGCACGTAGTTAAACATGCTTACTGTTGTTGGCCTTAGTAATTTTAAACCAAAGGCTACCAATAGATATGGAGCAAACGTGCCTATAATTAAGGCAAATGCCAGGTAAAAAATAATGTTTGTAGGAGGCAGGTTGTTAGAGTCTAATGGCCCAATAAAATGTATTTGGTTAAATATAAATGGTGCAGTGCTTATTGCTCCGTATATGAATACCCATTTAATTACGTGTATAGAATTATGGGTTTTCATAATTGGTTGAACAAGCACTAAATAAAGAGCATAAACAACACCACTTACAGCAACTAATAAATCGCCATCAAGTGTTCCTGGTTGTCCTTAGTTACTAGGATTTGCGGTAGTATACATTATTAAAATAGCTCCACTCATTCCTATTATTACACCAGATGCTTTTTTTATAGATATTGGCTCTTTAATTATAAAGGAGGCAAAAATCATTGTGATAATTGGAGTGCAAGTACATATTAGTGAAGCATCTACTGGAGATGTTAGGGCAAGCCCACCTAAGAAAGATAATTGGTTTAGAGCTGTACCTAAAATACCACAAATAAATAATCGTAGGTGATCTTTTGCCGAGAATTTAGGAGCATCATTTTTTATAAATAATGATAAAAATATAAATGCAAAGGCAGCAAAGATAATCCTTAGCTCACTTAGCCCAAAAGGAGGCATATAATTAGGAATAATTAGGCGTGAGACAGAATTATTGAGCGCAAAACAAATATTTGCTCCTAATATGAATATACATCCTTTTAGTTTTAGATTCATTATTTATGCTTATTATCTGCAATTTCATTAGCTTTTGCAAGTGCAGGGATGATATGAGGGAAAATGAATTCTTTACCTATTTGATAACTTAAACCAGATTTATCTAAATAAGATAGTACGTTTCCATTAACCCCACTTAAAATAATTTGTACACCTTCTTTACTAGAACGAGTATATAAGCTTTTTAGATTGTGTAGTCCTGTAGAGTCCATAAAAGGTACTTTCCTCATTCTTATAATACGTACTATGATATGCCTTTTGCCAAGGTCTCTGTCAATTTCATCTAGTTTACTTGCTAATCCAAAAAAGAATGGACCATCTATTTCATAAATTTCTACTCCTTTAGATACATCAAGTTGTTCTGTTTGTGAGAGTTGTGCTGTTTCGTCGTTTTCTGTGCCTGCAACAGTTTCTCCAGTTAAAACTTTAATAGAGGAACTTTCTGATACACGTTTTACAAATAGTATAATAGCTAGTACTAATCCCATTTCTATTGCAACCGTTAAGTCTATAATAACTGTTAAGAAGAAT
>CAXYUL010000310.1:0-2286 GCA_964292095.1 uncultured Bacteroidales bacterium
AACTACACATTAATCCAGCAGATTATTTTACAAATATAATTGGAGTAACAAAATTGTCGGGAGAAGTAAGAGAAATTGAGCTTCTAGTTAAAAATAAAATTGCCCCTTTTGTTAAATTAAATCCAATTCACCATAGTCAAAGAATAGTAAGGGTAGAAGAAAATGGAGATATTGTATTTTCTATTAGAATTATACCAAACTCAGAATTTTATAATTATATATTTATAAATCAACCAAATATTAATATACTTTCTCCAAGAGATATTGGGGTAGAGTCTAATAAAAGGATAACAGAAGTTTTACAAATACTTCCTTCTTATATTAATCAAAACAATCCTGAGCAATTATATGAAGAATTTAGTGAAGGTGATGATGGTCAAATGAACTTATTTGGTAATCTATAATTTAATTAATAGTGTATGCAATCAAATATTAGAACAATAATTAACTATAGTACATGGGATAGAAAAGAAAATTTCGAATTCTTTAAATCTTTTACTAATCCTCAATATTCAATTACAGCAGAGGTAGATTGTACAAAAGCATATAATAATAGAAAGAATGTACCTTTCTTTCTAAAATATTTATATGCAATATTAAGGGCTGCCAACGAGATAACTGAACTAAGATATAGAGTAGAAACTATTGATTGTGTAGATAATTCAAATACTAATTACAATTCTGCTAAAGATGTATTAATTGTTTTATATAAAGCAGTTTCTGTAATAACACCAATTAAGGTAGGTGATAATGGAAAGTTTCATTCTATAGAAGTACCTTATAATAAAGATTTTGAGAAGTTCTGTGCTAGTTATAATAAAGTTAAAAACAGTATTGATATAAATAATACAAATCCTTATAATATAGAAAATAGACATTCAGAAGATTCTGCTTGCTTTAATGACCATATTTTAGTTAGCACAGTTAAAGATATAAATTATACAAGCATGACTTTTACACAATCTAATGAGTATGGCTCTAAAAAACCTATAATTAATGTTGGAAAAGCTGTAGAAAGATTAGAGCCTATTAGAAATGGAGAGCAAGTTAGCTTTACCGTTAGAATGAAAATGCCCATAGCAATTTGTGTGCATCATGGTTTATGCGATGGATATCATTTATCAATATTTTACAATAAGGTTCAAGAATATTTAGATTGCTAAAGTTTTATTAATATTAACGTAGTATGTAATGATAAAGAAGAAATTGCCAATAGTGGCACTGATATATGATTTTGATGGTACTCTATCGCCTGGTAATATGCAAGAGTATTCTTTTATAGAAGCTGTTGGGGCTAAAGCAGATGAGTTTTGGGCAGAAACTGCTTTAATGGCGCAGAAACAAGATTCAGATAATATTCTAGTATACATGCTATTAATGCTACAGAAAGCTAAGGGAATGGGCATTTCGTTAAGAAAAGAAAGCTTTCAGAAATTTGGCGAACAGGTAGAACTATTTAAAGGTGTAAAAGAGTGGTTTAATCATATTGCTTTGTACGGACTTAAGCATGGTGTTATAGTAGAGCATTATATTAATTCATCTGGGATGAAAGAAATAATAGAGGGAACTTCAATTGCAAAAGAATTTAAAACCATTTTTGCCTGCTCCTATTATTATAATCCTAATGGTGATGCTATATGGCCAGCTGCTGCTGTAAATTACACTAATAAAACCCAATTTCTTTTTAAAATAAATAAAGGAATAGATAGTATTAGAGATTCTGTTAGAATTAATGAATCTATTCCAGAAGAGCAAAAAAGGGTTGCTTTTACAAATATGGTTTATTTTGGCGATGGCGAAACCGATGTTCCTTGTATGAAGCTTATTAAACAACTTGGAGGAACATCTGTTGCTGTATACGAGCCTAATAATGAGAAAAAAAAGGCTATTGCCAAACTGCTTATACAGCAAGAAAGAGTTAACTATCTTTGTCCTGCCGATTATAGAAAAGGTAAAAACTTAGATAAACTAGTAAAGAGTATTATTAATAAAATTAAAGCAGATGAAACTCTAAATGCTTTAAAAAAAGAATTTGAAACACATGACTATAAATAATGCTTTGTCTACTAATAGTTTAAGACCATCTGTACTTGCGGCAGTTTATTTAGGCTCAAAAAATGGCTCCTCTCCTATTTATTGTAAATGTGCTTCTGAGTTAGCCAAACAACTAGCTCAACGTAAAATAGGGATTGTATATGGTGGTCCTAATGTGGGAACAATGGAATATCTTGCAGACTCTGCTATAAAAAATAATTCTTATATCATTGGTGTAATTTCACAAGGGTT
>CAXYUL010000311.1:0-2285 GCA_964292095.1 uncultured Bacteroidales bacterium
GCGAAATAACGCAAGCTGCATTTATAGTTGGCTGGTTTAGAACAAAAGATTTAGGTAGTTTTGATAAATATGGTAATCTATCTTTAAAAGGAAGAGTAGATAATATGCTACTTGGAGCAAATGGAGAAAATATTTACCCCGAAGAAATTGAAGCAATTATAAATGATAATGATTTTGTTTTAGAGTCATTAGTTACAAAAAAAGAAGACAAATTAGTAGCAAAAGTATATTTTAACTATGACCAAATAGCTGCATTAATAGATTTTAAAGAGCTAGAAGCTGATATTAAAAAAAATTTGAGCGAAAAATACGAGAAATTAAACGAAAAATATGAACAGCTATATGACAAATACGAAAAGTGGAAGAGAGAGAGAAATAAAGAGAAAATACAAGTACTAGCTAATAAGTCTGCTTTACAAAAAGCAAAATTTAAAGATAAAAGCGAAAGGCTGCACTTAAAAAATGGCGAAGTAAGAAAAGAAATAATAGTAACGTTTCAGGATAAGCTAGATAAAGTTCAAAAAGAATTATTAGAGTATGTAAACGAAAGGGTTAATAAAACTTCTAAAGTTAACGAAATTATTGAACAACAAGGTCCTTTTGAAAAAACAGCAACTCAAAAGATAAAGAGATACTTATATAAGTAGTAGAAAATATATAATATAAAGATAATTAGTGCATATTGGTAAATTTATGTAGCATATTGGTAATATTTTTAAAAATAAACAAGCTTACCTTTACAGAGAGATCAAAAACCAGATCTGAACATATTAACTAACTAACTAAATTATCTTTATGAAAAGAAAAATTTTTGCGCTACTAATGGTGCTAGGCATTTTTGTTGCCGCATCATCGTGTCAGAAAGACGAATTAGAAGAACCAAGTCTAAGTCTTTCACAAACAAGTGTAGATTTACAAAAATCTGCTTCCTCTAAAGACATTACCGTAACAACTAACCAAAGCGAATGGTCTGCCATGTCCAATGTAAATTGGATAGACTTAACTATGCAGGGAACAACGCTTAAAATTACGGCAACAGAAAACCTCAGCCCAAACGAAAGGAAAGGAAAAGTAATGGTATTAGCTGGAGGGCTTAGCAAATCTATAGAAGTTAAGCAAACCGGCTCCGATGTTAGTCTTGTAACTATTCCAGAAAAACTTGACGTAGACCAATACGGAGGGAACTATCAATTTGATGTTAAGGCTAACACTCAAGATTGGACTATTACAACAGATGCTAAGTGGATTACAATTACACCTAAGCAATTTAAAAACGAAGTTCTAGTTAGTATAGCTGAGAACAAAGAAAAAACTCCTCGTGATGCAAAATTAATTTTAACTGGCGGAAAAACAGTTAAGGAATTTACTATTAATCAAAGTGGCATTATCTACTACATTTTACCTTATTTTGGTTTTGGCGAAAAAGCTTCTGCTGTTAGAAAATTTGAAACTACCCGTAAGAGCGAATTAGTTAAACAACCAGACGGATTATTTAATCAAAGTGCATGGGATTTTGAAACAAAGAGTTCTGCTTTTAGCTTAATTAGGTATGAGATTCCAAAGGATAGTTATAAAGAAGCTATAGTATTTGCTGCAACTAAAGATTTACTTACTAATGAGTTAAAAGGTTTTACAGATTTCTTAAAAGAGAATGGTTTTAAAGATAATGGAAATAATACTTTCTTAAATTCAGAAAAGAATATTGTTGCTTCTATTATGGATAAAGCAGAAAACCCTTATGTAAGTTACAAATTTATTCCAAAACAGCCCCAAGCATATCCTACTTTTGATAAAGTACCATATGGATTAATAGATTTTACTTCTGATAAAGCTAAAGTAGATGCTTATGAAGCAACAAACGGAGGCGTATTTAACGCTGTTAAATCTTCTATTGATAAAGCTGATTCAGATACAGATTATTTATGGTTTGATGTTAATAAAAATGATGCTTATGCAAGAGCCTACTTTGTAAATAGAAAAGACGGAGAGCCTAAAACCTTACAAGAAACCGCACAGTATTTTTCTAAAATGACATTAGCTTTTTGGGATAATAAAGGAGAACTTACTTTAACAAATGAATTTATGGCCCTAATGCTTAAAGATGGTTTTACTTATAAAGGGCTAAATAAAACTTGGCATGTGTTTGATAATGCTGCAAAAAAAATTAATATGGTACTAAGATATGTGAAATATAAAGATTTAGAAATTCCAGTACTTGATATTCATGTATATACATCTGCCACAAAATCTACCTT
This sequence comes from uncultured Bacteroidales bacterium, assembly GCA_964292095.1. Lineage (GTDB taxonomy): Bacteria > Bacteroidota > Bacteroidia > Bacteroidales > UBA932 > Egerieousia. The sequence goes on from CAXYUL010000311.1 coordinate 2,256, forward strand.
AGGTGAAATTACTAAAAAGGATAATAACAC
>CAXYUL010000312.1:0-2282 GCA_964292095.1 uncultured Bacteroidales bacterium
GAAATGGGAACATCTATTTGCGATTATTTTGTTATATGCAACGCTAACTCAACAACAGCTGTTCTTGCAATAGCAGATAATATAGAGGAGGAAATGATTGTTAAATGTAAAATTAAAGTTGCTAGAAAACAAGGCGGAGAAAATGCTTTCTGGATTATACTAGACTACACAGATATAGTAGTACATATATTCCAAACAGAATACAGAGAATTCTATAGATTAGAAGAACTTTGGGCAGATGCAAAAAAGATAGAATACAAAGAGGAATAACAAATAATTTACAAGAAAAATAATATGGATCAAAATTCCAAACCAAATAACAAAAGTCCTAAAATTAAGCCACCAAAATTTAACTCTATGGTGTGGATATATATTCCACTGATAGGGATGATAGTATATATGTACTTTATTGGTTATAATGGTGGCGACCCTGTTAAAACTGAATGGTATAAAGTTAAGGAGCAAATGATTCCACAGGGAGATGTAGAAAAAATTGTTTTTATAACTAATTTAAACTCGGCAGAAGTAACAATAAAAAAAGACAGTCTTCCAAAATATAAAAATATGTTTGGAGGCAAGGTGCCAAAATATTCGCCACACTTTACATTTTATGCCTCTTCTGAACAACAACTTACAGAAGCAAGAGATACCCTTACTGCAGACAAAAAATTTTCTATAGAAACAGAAAAAAGAACTGATTACATAGGCAGTCTATTAAGTTGGCTACTTGTACCATTGATTATATTAGGTCTTTGGTTCTTTATGATGAAAAAAATGTCTAAAGGCATGGGTGGCGGAGGTCCTGGTGCAGGTATATTTAACGTCGGAAAATCTCAAGCTAAATTATTTGATAAAGAAAACAACCATAAAGTTACCTTTAAAGATGTTGCGGGATTAGAAGAGGCTAAGATAGAGGTAATGGAAATAGTAGACTTCTTAAAAAACCCACAAAAATACACAGCATTAGGCGGTAAAATCCCTAAAGGTGCACTACTTGTTGGCCCTCCAGGTACAGGTAAAACATTGCTTGCAAAGGCTGTAGCAGGAGAAGCTGATGTGCCTTTCTTCTCTATATCTGGATCTGACTTTGTAGAAATGTTTGTTGGTGTTGGTGCCTCTAGAGTTAGAGATTTGTTTAAACAAGCAAAAGAGAAAGCCCCTTGTATTGTATTCATAGATGAAATAGATGCAGTTGGACGTGCTAGAAGTAAGAATGGAGGTTTTTCTTCTAATGACGAAAGAGAAAACACTTTAAACCAACTATTAACAGAAATGGATGGCTTTGGTACTAATTCGGGAGTTATTATATTAGCTGCAACAAATAGAGCAGATATACTAGATAAAGCCCTTATGCGTGCAGGTAGATTTGATAGACAGATAAATGTAGATTTACCAGAACTTAAAGAAAGAGAAGAAATATTTAAAGTGCATTTAAATAAACTAAAACTACATCCAAGCCTAGAGACAGATTTTCTTGCAAGACAAACTCCTGGATTCTCTGGTGCAGATATAGCAAATGTATGTAATGAAGCTGCTCTTATTGCTGCTAGAAAAAATAAAGAATCTATAGAAAAACAAGATTTTTTAGATGCAATAGATAGGATAGTTGGTGGATTAGAAAAACGTAGTAAAATAATTCCTGCACACGAGAAAAAAACTATTGCTTATCACGAAGCAGGACATGCCACTGTAAGTTGGATACTTCCAAATGCAAATCCACTTTTAAAAGTAACAATTATACCTAGAGGCAGAGCTCTTGGAGCTGCTTGGTACTTGCCTGAGGAGAGGCAAATTACTACCACAGAACAAATGATGGACGAGATGGCAGCAACTATGGGAGGAAGAGCTGCAGAAGAATTGATTAACGGTAGGATATCAACAGGAGCCTTATCTGACCTAGAGAAAATTACCAAACAAGCATACGCTATGGTAAGCTATTTTGGTATGAGCGAGAAAATAGGCAACTTATCTTTCTACGATTCGCAAGATAGTGGCTATAATTTTAGTAAACCTTATAGCGAGAAAACTGCAGAAATTATAGATGCAGAGGCAAAAGAATTTATTAATAAAGCTCATAGCAAGGCCCTAGAAATTCTTCAAATACACATGAAAGAATTTAAAGAACTTGCCGAACTGCTATTAGAAAGAGAGGTTATTTTTACAGAAGACATGGAAAGAATCTTTGGCCCTCGCGCAAAGAAAGATGAACCTGAGCAAATTACATTAGATAAACCAGCTATAGCATAATAAAAATTATAATGAAAAATGTAGTAGTAAGAACT
>CAXYUL010000313.1:0-2282 GCA_964292095.1 uncultured Bacteroidales bacterium
AGTGTGACTTTAATACAAACAGATGCAGCTATTAATCCAGGAAATAGTGGTGGTGCGCTTGTTAATATAAAGGGAGAATTAGTGGGTATAAATACAGCAATAGCCTCTAATACTGGGTCTTATACAGGTTATTCTTTTGCTGTGCCAAGTACAATAGCAAAAAAAGTTGTTAATGATATTATTAATCATGGCAAGGTGCAGAGGGCGCTTTTGGGTGTAAGTATGCAGGAGCTAAATAATGATTTAGCTAGTCTTGCTGGCCTTGATGGGGATTATAGCGGAGTATATATTGCTGAGGTATTGAGGGGGGGAGCAGCATATTTGTCTGGAATAAGAGAGTCTGATGTTATTGTAAAAATAAACGGATTAGCAGTAAAGTCGCCATCAGATATTCAAGAAAGAATAAATTTCTTTGCTCCAAATGATAAGGTGGAAATAGAGTTTATAAGAAAGGGTAAATTAATGAAAACTACTGTTACTCTTCAAGGAAGAGATGATGCCAAAGATATTGAGCCTAGAGCAGGTGAGATTGTAGAAATATTTGGAGCTACGCTAAAGAGAGCAGATAGGGATGTGCTTAATAAATTTGGTGTTAGGTGTGGAGTTGAGGTGTATAAATTAAAAAACGGAAAATTTAAAGACGCAGGAATAAAAGAAGGATTTATAATAACACATATTAATCAAATAGCTATAAATCAGCCATCTAATGTTGCGGATATAATTAAAACATCTGAGAGAGGTGTTTTAATTGAAGGGCTTTATAAGAATGGCAGAATTTATTATTATGGAATAGGTGTTAAAGAGTAAAAAATTTTTTGTACTTTTGCAAGATAATATAACTACATGAGACAGTTAAAAATAACAAAATCAATTACCAATAGAGAGAGTGCCTCTCTAGATAAATATCTTCAGGAAATAGGAAGAGAGGAATTAATAACAGTAGAGGATGAAGTAGAACTTGCCCAGAGAATACGAAAAGGTGATCAGGAGGCTCTAGAAAAATTAACAAGAGCAAATCTTAGATTTGTGGTTTCGGTGGCTAAACAATATCAAAACCAGGGACTTAGTTTACCAGATCTTATTAATGAGGGGAATTTAGGATTAATTAAGGCTGCTGAAAAATTTGATGAAACAAGAGGCTTTAAATTTATTTCATATGCAGTTTGGTGGATTCGTCAATCTATACTTCAAGCTTTGGCAGAACAATCTCGTATTGTTAGATTACCTCTTAATCAGGTAGGTTCCTTAAATAAAATTAATAAGGCTTTATCAAAATTTGAACAGGAAAATGAAAGAATGCCATCACCAGAGGAATTGGCAGATATTTTAGATATTCCTAGAGATAAATTTGCAGACACTTTAAGAGTATCGGGAAGACACGTATCTGTAGATGCTCCTTTTGTTGATGGAGAAGATAATAGTTTACTAGATGTACTTGTTAACTCAGATTCTCCTAATGCAGATAGAGGGCTAGTTAATGAGTCTCTTAATAAAGAAATTGAGAGAGCATTATCTACATTAACAGAGAGAGAAAGAGATATTGTTAAGTATTTCTTTGGAATTGGTACTCAAGAAATGACTTTAGAAGAGATAGGAGAGCATTTTGGGCTTACAAGAGAGAGGGTAAGGCAAATTAAAGAGAAAGCTATAAGGCGCCTAAGACATAGTGCAAGAAGTAAGTTACTTAAGAGCTATTTAGGCTAGTTTAGTTATATTTAAAACTTAAATTTATATTATGAAAAAAACAATTTTAAGCGTTTTATTTGCAGGACTTATATTGTCGTCGTGCGAACAAAAAGAGCCAGCCAATCCTTTGCTGGAGACATGGAATACTCCATTTGAAATTCCACCTTTTGAACAAATTAAAAGTGAACACTTTATACCGGCATATAAGGTTGCTATGGCACAAGAACTTTTAGAGATTGATTCTATTATTAATAATACAGCAGAACCAGATTTTGAAAATACAATTGTTGCATATACAAATACAGGTGAGCTTTTATCTAAAGTGTCGGCTGTATTTGGGAGTGTTAATGGTGTTGATTCTAATGATGAACTAATGCAAATAGCAGCAGAATTATCACCTTTAACAAGCGCTCATTCTAGTGAGATTATGCTTAATGATAAGCTTTTTGAAAGAATAAAAAAAGTTTATCAAAAGAGAGATAGTTTGGGATTAGACACTGTACAAATTAGGTTAGTTGATGAAACTTACAAGTCGTTTGAGAGAAATGGTGCTAATCTTAGTAGTGAGAAAAAAGAAGAGCTAAAAAAATTAAATT
>CAXYUL010000314.1:0-2269 GCA_964292095.1 uncultured Bacteroidales bacterium
CTCCAGTTCCACAAGCTATATTTGCAACATAATAAGTCTTGTCTGTATTAAGGGAATATTGAGTTAAAAAATTAACAAGCTCTTTTCTCCAAAGCTTATCTATATTTAGAGATAATATATGGTTTAGTAAATCATATTTTGTGGCAATGCCATTAAACATAGACGAAATGGTAGAATCTCTTTTGTCTAGTGCTTTATCCATATATTTATTCTGGCAAAAAACTGGTTATATGTCCGAACGAAAGTTCGTCTAATCTTAAATCTCCCCTTGTGACATGTCCTAATAAAGTAATAGGAATACTATTATTAAAGAAATAATCTACAAGATCATTCTCTTGTTCATCATTAACGGTAATAATTGCTATATTTTGGCTTGTAGAGAATAAAAAGTCTTTATCTTCAATTTCTGCATCTCCAGTAATGTCAAAGCCTAAATTGTTTGGTGCACAGCACTCTAGTAATGATAAAAATAGACCATCAGAAGAAATATAGTGAGCACTAGTAACTAATCCATTTTCTATAGCTTTTACAAGAATATCTAGCGTTTTACTATTTATTTGATACTCGCTATCATCTCCAATTTTTCCAATAAGATAAATAGTATCACCCTTAGTATCAAAGGCCATAGGAGTAGCATTTCTTTTATCTTTTATAAGGCCAAGTGTATTAATTCTTCTATCGTCAATATTTTTTGTTGTAAGATATCTAGCACCAACACAAGCTAATTTACACAATGCTTCTCTGTTTGCAATTGAAATTGAAGTTGCCGCATCCCACTTTTCTATGTCTAGAGCCTCTGCCTTAGAAATCCCAAGAGTAAAAATGCCTTTACCTATTCTTTCTATATCAGCATCATAAGGAGATGATAAATACTTAAGAATGTTTTTCTTGTACTGCTGGTCTTCTGTTAAAAAGTCTGCTATGTCTATTAAGTTTTCGGTTTCTTTAATTTGTTTTTCGTATGCTTCAATCATAATTATAGATTATTTAAACCACACGAAGATACGAAAAAATATTTACTTACATATATTCTTAGAAAAATTTCATATATTTGTAGCCGCAAAATCAAAGCCCAGATGGTGAAATTGGTAGACACGCCACTTTGAGGGGGTGGTGCCGGCTACGGTGTGCAAGTTCGAGTCTTGTTCTGGGCACATGAGAATTACAAAATGGTAAAGGGCTGTATTTTAGGCTCTTTACTTTTTTAGGTATAGCATCAAAAGTCTGTCAATCTTAAAATGCAAACAATATATAAAGATATAAAATAATAATTACCATGATAAAAATAGTATTCTTAGATGCCCAAACACTTGGCTCTGATATCTCTCTTTTACCAATAAGCTCATTAGGAGAATATATGAGCTACCCATATACTTTGGCACAAGATGTAAACGAAAGAATAAAAGATTGCGATGTGTTAATTATCAATAAGGTGCAAATTGGTAAAGAGCAGATAGATGCAGCAAAAAACTTAAAGCTAATTTGTGTTGCAGCAACAGGAACAAATAATGTAGATTCTTCCTATGCCGCATTAAAAAATATTCCTGTAAAAAATGCTGTAGGATACTCAACAGAAAGTGTAAGTCAAGTTACTTTTAGCTTACTTCTTTCTCTAGTTGGAAAAATTCCATACTTTAACAACTACGTTAAGAGTAAACAATACACTAATAGTAACTCATTTACAGATATTAGCAACCCTTTCCAAGAAATTAAAGGAAAGCGAATGGGGATTATTGGCCTAGGCAATATTGGAAAAAGAGTAGCAGAAATTGCAAGTGTTTTTGGAATGGAAGTAGTTTATTATTCGAGTACTTCTACACCAAGAACAGACAAATATAAAATGTTGGGTTTAGAGGAATTAATGCAAACTTCAGATATCATATCTATTCACTCTCCTTTAAACTCTAAAACAACTAATCTAATAAGCTATAAAGAATTATCTCTTGCAAAACCTAGTTCATACATAATAAATATGGGTAGGGGAGGAATCATAGTAGAGGAGGATTTAGTTAAAGCCTTAAATAATAATATTATAGCAGGAGCTGCAGTAGATGTATACACAACTGAGCCCTTCCCTAGTACTTCTCCTTTTTTTAATGTAAAAGATTCATCTAAAATACTTCTAAGCCCTCACATAGGCTGGGCAAGTAAGCAAGCTAGAATAGTATTAGTAGATAAAATAGCAGAAAATATAAAGATTAGCTTCCCGACAAATGAAAGATAAGGTAGTAATAATAACAGGAGCAAGCTCTGGAATAGGTCTTGCTAC
>CAXYUL010000315.1:0-2265 GCA_964292095.1 uncultured Bacteroidales bacterium
AATTACTATTGTTTATACGATTATCATTTGATGATAAGCCAGCATCTGTACATACTATCATTTTAGATAAATCAAAGTTATCATTAAGTTTCTTCTGTAGAGGACGAAGTGTTGTTTGTTCATTAGCATTACCAGGGTTAATATCAAATGCTAATGGAATACCATCTGCATCCATAAATAATCCCATCTGAACTATTGGATTTGGTCTATGTTCTTTAGAAACTCCGTATTGTTTCAATCCTTCTGCCTCTTCTGTTTCAAAAAAGTAATTTAACAATAAATTAGTCAAATAGTTACATTTTTTTATTTAGTAAGTCTACAATTAGTACCAATGGTGTCTCATTTACTTTAAATCTTCCTTACGCTGCTATACATAATTAAGGAGGATAAATAACAGTCACTACTATTTGAGGTCTTATTAAAGAATGGAATTAGCTATATTATTGTAAATAAGAAATAAAAGAATTACATTTGCATTCATTTATCTATAAACTAATAATGAAAAAAGACATGTATAATAGTTTAAACAATGAAGATAGACTTGATATAAAAATACAATTCAGTTTAAAGTTAATATGTATTATTGTTATTTTTCCCTTATCTATTGCCTGTACTAAAATTAAAGATGATGGTACTAGAGGATTTATGTCAAAAGCCACTATTGTAGAGAACAATGGCAATGGATATATTTGCTATTTAGATAATGGGGGATTTGTATTTTCTAAAGATAAGGGACTTGATGGTGTAAAACGTGGATATTTTAGCTTTTCATATATGGAAAGCGATTGGATAAAATCTACTAAAGGAGAAGAGTATATAAGCAATGCAATTGTAAGAGCAAGGCCTAACAATGGAGTATATGATATTGTTCACCCTATAAGTATAGATAATGTGCAAGCAGAAGAGATAATTAAAAATGGAAAAAATAAAGTTCCAACATTTTGGTCACTTACTAGTTGCAATGGATATTTAGATTTAAATATGGGGATTGCAACTTTTAATAGAATCAATGGAAAAGAAACTCGTGCTACAATTAATATTGTTTATGATCCAGAAAAGCAAAAGCCAGACACATTATTACTTAAACTTTATTATAATCCTAATATTCCGTCTGATTGGATAAAGACAAGCGATACCTATGGAGAAATATCTTGTGATATTTCTTCATTTACAAAATTTAAGCAATGGAGAGATTCTGTGGTTGTAGTTATAGATACAGGAGACAATAAAGTGCACTCTACTAAAACACATAAAAACAATTTTAATAAACCTAGTTGGGCAAAAAAAATATTATCTAGAAAAAAGCATCAGCAATAAAATGATTATTATCGGGTGAAAGTTAATTTGTAGCTAAACATTAAATTATTGGTTAAAATCCTATAGTATCAAAGAAATTGAATCCTTAAAAGACAAAAGAATTATGGAAAATAAGAAGAAAAGGGTGCTTACAAAAATAGAGCAAGATGAGCTTGCTGAACTTAGAAAGCGCAATGAATATCTAGAAGCAGAGAAGCCCGTCTACGCGAGATTGGTAGGGGGCCATCTAAGAACTATGGCACAAAAACATTTATAGAGCCCACATTGCCCACTTAAGCAGTATCTCTATTACTACGACTACAGCTAGGCCAACAATTACTTGCCATATTGCCACCTTGTAATTAAGTACCTTTTTTATAATATTCATGTTACTAATATATTATAGTATAACCCAAATACCAATGCTCCTTTCTTTTGTTGTGCGCTAACATCCTTTTGTAGGTAGCTTATAAGAATCATTGTTTTAAAAGTTCGTCTGATAATGCTCTGCGTATCATCTTATTGGTGGCATCTTCTAATGCAGAAAACCCAGTATATAATGAAGCATTTCCTTGGTATAGTTTAGAGCTCCATAATTTTTTATTATCTAAAGTTAGAACTTCTACCCTTATCCTAATACGTGCACCACTAGATTTAAAACTCATAATGTTCATACCTTTTTTTTCTACTAAAACTTTTAGGATAAAGTTGGCATTTTCTAAAGAATCTACAATTATCCAGCGATTCCACTCATTACCCAATAGAGCGTTTTTAATAGCGCTTTTAGCCTCTGGTATATTGTTCTTTACATCTACAAAAGCAATATACGCTTTTTTACCTTGTGCAACAATATCTTGTAAATTTTGAGCATTAGCAATTGAAGTAATGCAAAAAAACAATAACAAGAACGTAATTTTTTTCATATTTTTCATAAAATTTTTATTAGCAAATGTAAATCATAAATTAATA
>CAXYUL010000316.1:0-2209 GCA_964292095.1 uncultured Bacteroidales bacterium
GCAAGTGCAGAAAGTAAATTTGTAAATTAAGATAATAGTTAGAAAATTATGACTACCACAAATATATATAATTACGAAAATTATCTGCATACTACTGCCCAAAGCGAGTTTTGCAGCGATTTGCAATACACTGGTGATCCTATTTATATTAAGGCTATAGGCTCTTCCATTGCCCATGGCCAAATTAAAAGTATAGATTTATCTCTTGTAGAAAAGTATGCTGGCGTAATTTCAGTTATTACTTATAAAGATATACCTGGCATAAATAATTTTAGCGGATTTGAATTAGATGAAGAATGTTTAAGTAGTGGTAACATAGAATATTACGGACAAGTCATTGCCTTGGTTGCTGCAGAAACAGAAGAAATTGCAACCAAAGCCGCAGAGCTAGCAAATATTACCTATACTACACAAAAACCACTAATAACAATAGATGAGGCCATAAAAGAAAATTCATATTTATACCCCAGTCCTATGCATTTAAAAAGGGGTGAACCAGAAAAAGAGCTACATAATTATGATTATTACATAGATGGTATAGTAGAATCACCAACACAAGAACATTGGTATTTAGAAACTAATTGTGCATGGGTATCTATTGAGGAAGGCGGCAATGTAACTATTATCTCTTCTACACAAAATCCAAGCGATGTACAGCAAGTTGTAGCACGCGTATTGGGATATAATTATAGTATGGTTTCTGTTAAAGTAAGAAGAATAGGTGGAGGTTTTGGAGGAAAAGAAACTTGGGCAAATAAACCAGCTGCCTGGGCAGCCCTCGTAGCCAAAAAAACTGGCAGAAATGTATTTATAAAATTAGATAGAGAACAAGACCAAACAATATCTTGTAAAAGACATCAGTTCAAAACTTGGTACAAAGCAGCATTTACCAAAAATGGTATTATTAAAAGTTTGATTCTAGACTCCTATTCTAACGGTGGACACGCCAGAGATTTATCTCTTTCTATAATGGAACGAGCGCTCCTACATTGCGAGAATAGTTATTATATTAAAAATTTAGAATTTACGGGACACTGCTGCAGAACAAACTTACTTAATTTTGGCGCCTTTAGGGGATTTGGCGCACCTCAAGCTATTTTTGTAATAGAAAATATTATAGAAAGGATATCTAAAATATGTAAAATAGACCCTTTAGAAATTAGAAAACGCAATTATTTTTCTAGCGACGAGTCTAAACAAGAGCACTATACCTTTTATGGTCAAGCCTGTAAATGTAATATACTAGATGAGATACACCATAAATTTATAGAAACATTTAACTACAATAAATTAAAACAAGAGCTAAATGACTATAATAGAAATAATGGAAAATTATATTTAAAACGCGGAATGGGTGTATGTCCTATTAAATTTGGGATTTCATTTACAAACACAGCACTTAACCAAGCAGGTGCACTTATAAACATATACAAAGACGGAACAATACAACTCAGCCACGGAGGAATAGAAATGGGGCAAGGCATAAGTGCAAAAATGAGAAAAATTGCAGCTCAAGAATTTGGTATAGACCAGGATAAGATTAGAATAATGCCAAGCCATACAGATATGATTCCCAATACATCACCCACAGCAGCATCAACTGGTAGCGATTTAAACGGAATGGCAATACTAAACGCCGCCAAAATACTTAAAGAAAGGCTAGGCAGAGTTGCACTAGATTTATTTAATAAAAAAGAACTTAGTAGCAACAATCTTATTTTCTTTAACAACAAAGTAAGGCTAAATGGCTCTAACTTAGAGATAGACTTTACAGAACTAATACAAAAGGCCTATTGGCTAAGAGTTCCGCTAAGTACAACTGGATACTACTCTAGTCCTAATATATTTCATAATAAATCAACTTTAATGGGCGAACCTTTTTCTTATTTTGTTTATGGTCTTTCACTATCAATTGTAGAATACAACTCGCTAACAAAAGAACAAAAAATACTAAAAACCTGCATACTCCACGACGTTGGAAAAAGCCTAGATGAAGAAATTGATAAAGGGCAAATAGAGGGAGCATACATACAAGGGGTGGGCTGGCTAAGTTGCGAGCACCTAAATTGGGATACAGAAGGAAAGCCTCTTAATAATACTCCCGACACATATAAGATTCCAACTTTTATAGAAGTTCCATTAGAATTTAATGTAGAGATTCTGCAAGACAAGGGAAATCCATATGCAATTAATATGAGCAAGGCTACAG
>CAXYUL010000317.1:0-2198 GCA_964292095.1 uncultured Bacteroidales bacterium
TTAATATAGTACAAAGGATTGCCCTCATTAATTTTTAGCATTAGCTTTCCTTTGGCATTGCCATTAGAAGATTTTGTGTCGGGAAGATTATTATCTTTATTAAAAATTGCATTTTCCCATGTTCCCTTAGAAAGATTGCCAATAAAATACTGAGGTTTAGAGTCAACTGGATTTAGTCGTGCAGGAATTCCTAAAGTCCTACAGGCTGCAACAAAAAATACATTCTTAGAAATTTGCTCGCAGTGCTTAAATTTTGCAACATTGCATGGAGTGATAATAACATCGCCTCTGCCTGTAGAAGAGTCAATTTTAATATCTTGTATTTTAACTAGCAATTGTTCAACTAGCTTATTAGTTTGCTCAGCGTTTTCTGCAATATTATCTAAAGATATATTTTTAGACGATTCTAGCTCTGCCAAAAATGTCTTAAGGCAATTTCTCCATGGCTTAATAGCTTCTGTGCTAATTCTTGGAGATACAATATATTTAACAATAAATTGCATAGCAGAATCATTGAAAGTTTTAGATGAATTAGATAATAAATCTTTGCATGCAATTAAGTGGCTAAATAAAATCTCTGCCTTAATGTCTTGTAAATCTTTCTCTTCTATAACTTTAAGCAAGGTTAGTGAAGCATTCATAAACATATTAGCGCTTTCTTTGTCTTTGAAAGATTCTTTAGAAAAATTGGAGGTTAAATTCAAAAACTTTTGAATCTCTGTATAATTTCCCATAGAAACTTTTAGCAAAGGCCATAGTTCTTTACTATTAACACCTATTTTTTGTGCAAAATTATTAGACTCTGTCTCATTAATAAATGACGCAATCTTTGCCAATCTAATAGAATCTTCTTGCGCAAAAAGTTTATCATTAATCTCTCTCTCTTTTTCATTTACAGAAAGAAAAATTTGTTTGCCTTCTGGTGGTGTAATTGTAAGTGTTTGAGCTATAGAGATTTTGCTATCATCTAGCACAATTTTAATTTCGTCTAAGCCTTTAGGATTAATTTTTACATAATTATATTTACCATTTGCAGAAGCCCAAATTACCCAATCTCCTTGCCCCATAGTTAATGACGTTTCTCCATTAATATCAGTTGTTAAGCTAGCAACGGTATAATATTCTGAGTAATTGTACACTTTATAATCTACAACAGCTCCTTCAATTGCTTTTCCATCTTTATCAACAACTTTAACCTTAGGTTTATTTGTATCGGTATAAGTTGAGGTGGCATTTATATATGTAAGTAAGTGATCTCTTTTTACAACTTCCTCGTCTCCATCATATTTTCCAAAAACCTTAGTTTGCATAAATAAACCTCTACTGGCAGGAAAAGTAAACCATGCCATATTTAAAGCTGGCTCTGGCTCACAAGCACCTAAAAATTTCCACTGCCCATCTACCCAAACTTCTATCCAAGCATGATTATCATCGCAATGAGCCCACCTAGGAGTATATATTTGTCTTGCAGGCAAGCCAACTGCCCTTAGCGCACTAACTGCAAACACAGATTCCTCGCCACACCTTCCGTATGTTCTGGTAATCATTGCCATAGGACTACAAGTTCTTGCGTTGGTAGGTTGATAATTTGCTTTCTGATGACACCAATGATTTACTGCCAAAGCAGCTTCTTCCATAGTTTTACTATCCTTAACTAATGGCTCTAATTCTTTATAAAACAATAATCTAGCAGAATCAATTTCTTCATTATTTGCTCTCAGTGGCAGTACATAATGTCTAAACAATGCCTCTGGTATTTTAGAGCCCCATGGCATCACACTCTTTACCTTAAAAGTTTGTCTTACATTTTCTATCCAAAAATTAGGATTATATGATGTCACATCCTCTAGTGGAGAATAAGCATATAAAAATTCCATCGCCTCTCTTTCTGCTAAACTAAAATCTAGCGAATCAAAAGCCCTGCTAAATTCTCCTCCAAGCAAAGAATCTCTCTTGTTAAAGTCCTTTTCTACCATAGCAAGATATTCTGCATTTGTTATAAAATGCTCTCCTTTAACACCAGAACACGAAAGTGTAAATAAGCATAAAGCTGTAACTATTAAGCTATTAAACAAATTTTTAACCTTGGCAACTTTATCTCTACAAGTATAAATAATAGAATATTCTGGTATTCCCTTTGCGTTTCCCATGCTTAACACCTCATTTTGATACACCATTTTGCTTTCTCTAGTGTTTTT
>CAXYUL010000318.1:0-2188 GCA_964292095.1 uncultured Bacteroidales bacterium
TGAACCTGCATTGGATTATATAGTTTGTAAAATTCCTCGTTGGGATTTATCTAAATTCCATGGAGTTAGTAGAGAGATAGGAAGTAGCATGAAGAGTGTTGGAGAGGTGATGGCTATAGGAAGAACTTTTGAAGAAGCTATTCAGAAGGGACTGAGAATGATAGGACAAGGAGCTCACGGTTTTGTTGCTAATAAAGAAATAAGTGTTCCAAACATAGATAAATCTTTAAGAGAACCTACAGATAATAGAATTTTTGTAATATCTAAAGCATTTAAAGCGGGCTATACTGTAGATCAAATTCACGATTTAACTAAAATTGATAAGTGGTTTTTAGATAAATTATATAATATTATTAATACAGATAAAGAACTCTTTCAATTAAACGATATTAATAATTTAGATAGCCAATTATTAAGACAAGCAAAGTGTCAAGGTTTTTCAGATTTTCAGATTGCTAGGCTTATCTATAAAGATTCTCTAGATTTAGATACCGCAATAGGTGTTGTTAGAAATTATAGAAAAGCTAATGGTATTACTCCTGTTGTTAAACAAATAGACACTTTAGCCGCAGAGTTTCCAGCAAAAACCAATTATTTGTATCTAACATATAATGGTAATTTTAATGATATTGAGTATTTGGGAGATAGAAGGTCTATTATTGTCTTAGGTACTGGTGCTTATAGGATTGGTAGTTCAGTAGAATTTGACTGGTGTAGTGTAAATGCCCTTACTACAATTAGAAATTGTGGCTGGAGAGGAGTTATGATTAATTACAATCCAGAAACGGTATCTACAGATTATGATATGTGCGATAGATTGTATTTTGATGAGCTTACTTTTGAAAGAGTGATGGATATTTACGAGCTAGAAAATCCACATGGAGTTGTTGTATCTATGGGCGGACAAATTCCAAATAATTTAGCAATGAGACTAAATACAGAGGGAGTTAGTATTCTTGGTACTCAAGCATCATGTATAGATAATGCAGAGGATAGACATAAATTTTCATCAATGCTAGATAGATTAGAGATAGATCAGCCTAGATGGAAAGAGCTTAGTACATTATCAGAAGTTTACACCTTTGTAGAGCACGTTGGCTTTCCAGTTTTAGTGCGTCCATCCTATGTTTTGTCTGGAGCTGCAATGAACGTATGCTCAAATAATGATGAGTTAGTTCAATTCTTGCAATTAGCAGCTAATGTATCTAAAAAACATCCTGTTGTTATAAGTGAATTTATTCAAAATGCTAAAGAAATAGAATTTGATGCAGTTGCAAATAAAGGAGAAGTATTAGCTTACGCAATTTCTGAACATATAGAATTTGCAGGAGTTCACTCTGGAGATGCTACAATTCAATTTCCTCCTCAAAAACTATATGTAGAAACTGCAAGGCGAATAAAGAAAATTGCTCGTAAAATTGCAGAGGCATTAGAAATTACAGGACCATTTAATATTCAGTTCTTAGCAAAGGAAAATGATATAAAGGTTATAGAATGTAATTTGAGAGCTTCTAGAAGCTTCCCTTTTGTCTCAAAAGTATTAAAAATAAACTTTATAGAATTAGCTACTAAAGCAATGATTGGAGAAAAGGTAGAGGCTCCAAATAAAAGTGCCTTTGATTTAGATTATGTTGGAATAAAAGCTTCTCAATTTTCTTTCTCTCGTTTACAAAAAGCAGATCCTGTGTTAGGTGTTGATATGGCATCTACTGGCGAAGTTGGATGTATTGGCGATGACAGTAACGAGGCTATATTAAAAGCTATGTTATCTGTTGGATATAAGATTCCTAAAAAGAATATTTTACTTTCAACTGG
Organism: uncultured Bacteroidales bacterium; assembly: GCA_964292095.1. Taxonomy (GTDB): domain Bacteria; phylum Bacteroidota; class Bacteroidia; order Bacteroidales; family UBA932; genus Egerieousia. The sequence continues at coordinate 1,816 of CAXYUL010000318.1, forward strand.
AGATGCTAAGCAAAAAGCAGAGCTATTAGGTGCGGCAAAGCTTCTTGCCTCAAAAGGATATAATTTGTTTGCAACCGGCGGCTCTTATAGATATTTACTAGAGAACAATGTCCCTGTTACTAGAGTATTTTGGCCAAGTGAAACATCAATGGAACCTCAAGCAATGAGTATGTTGCAACACAAGGAGATAGATATGGTAGTTAATATCCCTAAAAATCTTACTCAAGTAGAACTAGAAAATGGATATAAGGTAAGAAGAGCTTCTGTAGACTTTAACATACCTTTAATTACAAATGCTCGTTTAGCGAGTGCATTTATAAATGCCTTTTGTACAGTTCCAATCGATAAGATTCAGATTAAATCTTGGGATGAG
>CAXYUL010000319.1:0-2186 GCA_964292095.1 uncultured Bacteroidales bacterium
CTAGTAGAAGAGAGATGGAGCGAAATTAGCAGAGAGGACATCATTAGCAAACTTTTATCTATGGAATTTAACAGATTCCTAGACTACTACAAAAATGCACCAGATTTAAACATCAGCGACAGTAGAGAGCCTAGAGGCGATTATAGAGATGGCGGACAAGATAGAGACAGAAGAAGAGATGGTAGACGAGATGATAGAAACGCAAGAGGAGAACGTAGTGGCAGAGATGGCAGAGGAGAACGTAGTGGCGGCAGAGACGATAGGTCTCGTAGCGGAAGAGACGACAGGGGTGGAAGGGATGACAGATCTCGCAGAAGTAGAGACGACAGAGGAGGCAGAGACGACAGAGGAGGCAGAGACGATAGAAGATCTAGCACAAAAGACGTAAAAAAAAAAGAGGAATTTCTAGTAGACGAAAAAGATTTTAGGTGGGTAAGACTATCTATTGGAGATAGAGACAGGGTAACTACCAGACACATTATAAGAATGTTAACAACTCTAGGCGTTGGTAAAAAAGGCATTGGACGCATAGAAGTACAAAAAGACACAACTCTTGTAAGCATAGCTGGTCTAGCAGCAGATAAAGTAGTAAGCCAAACTAATGGCACCTGATAGCTAAGTTTTTAGCTATCCCTTTTTATATACAAAGAGCTGTATTGCTTAAGCGAATTAGAAATTGAGTACAAAGAAATTGCCTTTTCTGCCCTTGCTAAATCTGAATTTACAACACAGCAAGCTTCCTTGTTAGCAAAATATAAATACTCACTATAAATGGCCTCTGCAAAATCAATAGCACTATTCTCTACCAAAGTAGCCAATTGTCCTCCTAGAGTAATCTCTCTAAAAGTAGGAATATTAGAACAAAGCACTCTCCTTCCCGACACAATTGCCTCTAATACAGAAATACCAAAAGTATCTGCCGACGAAGCATAAACGTAAGCATCCATAGTTTTTAACAATTGAGGAATATCATCTCTTTGACCTAAAAACATAACACTAAGCCTAGCATTACTCTTGTGTAAATTCTCTCTCTCACAAAAATCTACACAAGAGCTATATAACTGGGGTTCTATATTATCCTGTCTACCTATAAATAAAAACCTAAGTTTCATAGCATTAACATTGCTTATCCTCTCATTAACAATAGATAAAGCATAACACAATAATAGCTGGAGCCTTACACTTGTATTAAAATTTCCAATCATGCCCATTACAATTGCATCGTTTTCAATAGAAAGCCTCTCTTTATTATATGCAGAGGCAGTAGTAAATTTATTAGGCTCTATACCATTATAAATTACTCTTCCTTTTGCAAAACAAGGTAAATTTGGGTATTTTTTTATATAATAATCTTTAGTTGTAGCACTCACATAAGTTAATGCAATATTATTAAGAATATTCTTTTCTAAAGAAGCTCCAAGAAGCTTAAACTTTTGAGCTAAATAATTAAAATTTAAATTTAAGCCATGCACACTTAAAATAATTTTAATTCTATTATTTGAGCCCACAATAGAGCTAACAGCCAAATACGCCCAATAAGCATCTATATTATTATGACAATGAACAACTTGTATATTATTATCTATAATATATTTGCGCAATTTAATTATAAAACTTAATGTATTGCCTATACCTTTAGCACAAGATATAAACTTAAGATTAATATTTGTATTAGAAAATTCTTCTTTTCTTTTAGAATCACTAGCACTATAGTGCATATAAACTAGGTGAAAAACAAATGTAGAATTTTCACCAATAGAATTATTGGTTCTAATAAGATCTAGAACCAAGTTCTCAGCTCCACCAATTTTTAGACTACCTAATATGTGTAGAACATTCATACTTTTATATTAAGTAGCCCCACCGCGACTCGAACGCGAATCTGAAGTTTAGGAAACTTCCGTTCTATCCCTTGAACTATGAGGCCATATTTTTTATTGGGAGTGCAAATTTAATAAATTCTTTTTAAATAACAAGAATTTATTAAAAGTACCTAAGTTAATAGACTTAGTAGGCCCATCTATATAAAACCGAGCCCCAAGTGAATCGTGCGCCAAAAGCAGAGAAAATTAAAGTATCTCCTTTAGAGAATTTATCTTTAAAATCCCACAAGGCTAGCGGAATAGATGTTCCTGCTGTATTTCCAAATTTTTCTATATCAATTAGAATTTTCTCTGGAGATAAGC
>CAXYUL010000320.1:0-2179 GCA_964292095.1 uncultured Bacteroidales bacterium
ACAATCTATGCGAAACTTCTTGTAATGTATCTCTGGAGCTCATGATATTAAGGATATTATCTAAAGCATTATTAGCTTCTACCCAATTTGCTTCTGAATTGCTACCTATGTTTTCTACGTTGCTTCCCGATACAATACCTGTGAATATAACCATGTTAGACTCGTAACTTTTAGACATATTACGAGTTGCCATTGCGGCAATAATAGCAGAAATAGCAGGAACAATAATTAACCAATATCTTATTCTAAATAAAAAGCGATAAATAGTTATGAATGATTTATTTGTCATTGGATAATAATTTTTGTATTTGATAATTGCTCTAAGCTTAAAAGCGCTTTACATAATTCGGCTTTTGCTAATTCGAAACGTTCTGTAGCCTGCGTTTCTAATTGTTCTTGAGTGCCTAACTCTATAGCTGTTTTTCGTCCATTTATAAACTCTTGTTCGGTTACTAAATATTGGCCTTTTGCATAATTTAGCGTTGTATAAGTTGTTTTTACTATAGAAAGATACTGATTAGCAGCAATATATAAGTTTATTATTTTGTTAGAAAGATCTTGATGCGATTTATCTATTTGCATTTCTGCTTGATTAATTCTAGCTAAATTTATTTTTTTATTTACCCCTCTATTAAATATAGTAGAAAAAGGAATACCTATATTTATACCTAAACTTCCCATGTGTTGTGCGTTTTTAGATAAGCTTTGTACAGGATAGGGGTTATTTGTTTGTTCTGTATTTATGTTATAGTACATACCTGTGCCATATTGATATTGCCCTATAGCAACAAAATGGTCTAGCCATTTTCTCCTAGACAATCTAAGGTCTTGTTTTTGTTCGTCTAGTATATAAGTATTGTATAAAACATCTGGCGAGCCTTTTGCGTTCTCTAGCAAAAGTTCTAAATCTGGCAATTCTATATTTGTTAACTGTTCTGGGGCAATGTTTTGAAGTATTTTCATACTTTGACCTAGGCTTCTAGTTCTGTCTTCCTTTTCTATATAACCACCTCTAGAAAAGTTTTGGGCATTTATTTTACACAAAGAGAGTGTTAGAATTGTTATTATTAATAAGCAGTGTTTCATAGTGTTATTTATGTTCTAAGCATCAGATTTTTGAATAAAAGCTGTAATTGTTTTTAATATTATTTGAATATCTAATACTAGAGAAAAATTGTTGGCGTATTTAATATCTAGCATTTTTCTTTCTTTAGCGCTCATGACATTGGTTCCACCTCTTTTTTCTACTTGCCATAGCCCTGTAATGCCTGCAGGGGCCATAAAACGCTCTATATACTCATCGCTAGTTAGCATTTCTGCTTCATATAGTGGTAATGGTCTATTTCCAACTATAGACATATCCCCCATTAAAACGTTAAATAATTGAGGTAATTCGTCTATGCTATATTTTCTTATAAAGCGTCCTATAGGAGTTACCCTAGGGTCGTGTAACAATTTAATAAAAGAATTGTTTTGTTCAATTGTTTTGTTTGCAACATATTCTTTTTCTAATATTTGGGTATCATCAGAGATTAGCACTACTTCTTGGGCAGAATTATCATCAAAAACCAAAGTAGAATTATCATCAAAGACCAACTTGCTGTTTGCTATATTATTTTGTTTTGTTTCTTCTTCCTCTTTAGCATTAGTGTTTTCTATTTTATATTGATTGTTTTTCTTGTATTCTGCCAGTCTTGCATCAGCATCAGGATACATAGATCTAAATTTAAGAAAATCAAACACTTTATAATTACTGCCAGCTCGTTTAGATTTATAAATAGGATTAGTCTTTGATGTAAATAGAACAGCAAAATAAATAAAAATCATTAGTGGCGAAAGCGCAATTATAGCTATTAAAGAAAAAATAATATCAAAAGCCCTTTTCCAAGCTGGAAGAATAAACTCTTTAATTTGCCCTTTTGGCCTTTCTGCTGGTTCAAAAAAATATTTATAGTTGTTAGTTATAAAGCGCATAGCTTTTAAAAACCTTTCTCTTGTTACATCTGGTGCAGCTGTATCATTAACACCTGCTGATAGATAGATAGATGCAGTATAGGAATCTAGCTTTTCTGTAACTAATATTACATATATGTGTTTGTTTAGTTGTTTACAATGCTTAATAATGTCAACATCTTCATCTAAATTCTTTTTTTCGTAAAAAACAATAATGCACTCATCC
>CAXYUL010000321.1:0-2167 GCA_964292095.1 uncultured Bacteroidales bacterium
CACAGGTTCGAATCCTGTTGCTCCCACAAATGTCTTATATTGCAAAAATATATTTCATTTAATGTTTTAAGTATTATATAAGTGTATTTTAAGTGTTTTGGAGGTCAGCCCTAGGCTGGGCTCTTTTTTTTATTTAGTAATGTGCTAAAAAAATTGGCATTGGCGAGCTAAAATGGTTCAAAACAAAATCTTAGATGTTTAGTTTATCTGACATAAAATCTATTTTGTCTTTTAGTCTGGTAATTGTGCTGGCTTGCTGGGCTATAATTTTATCTAGTTTGGTTGTATCCATTAGAGCCCTATCTAAAATTACTTGCTTTTCTCTCTTTAAGCTATCTATCTCATTTTGCATTCTGTCTATCTTCTCTTGAAACTTATCAATAATTTGAATTTGGTTATTAATAATGTTAAAAACGGCATTGTTTTCTTGTGTAAATTGTGAATGAAGTGTGTAGTTTTTGCACACTTGGCCCTGCATATCACCTTCTGTTTTTAGCATATTACCATTACCAGTGAGCAACCAAAGCGGATTTAATTGTGGATAATTATCTACAATATTGCTTATCCATTTACTCTGTATGTCGGTTTTATTTGTAATTGCCTTACGAATTAAGCCATTACTTGCACCTATCTTACTCTCAAACTGACGTATACTAAGTTTCTGATTAATAATAAATTCACTAATTCTATTTATCATAAACGATTCTTTTAAAATACTCTATAGAAAATTTTGTTTGGATTTAGAGAAAAATATCTCTAATTTTGCGCCATAGAACAAAAGTTTAACGGCCATAAAGGTATAAAAAAACATTAACATGAAGCAAATCTTAACAAAAAGAGGAGAGATAAAGGCGTTAATGGAGCTATTTGGGTGTGCTAAAAACACTGTAATAGGAGCCTTAAGATTTCAGTATAATACAGAATTATCTATTAAGATAAGGAATGCCGCTATTAAAAGAGGTGGGGTTGAGGTTAATTAATATTTTTTTGTGAAAATATGCTGTAGAGTTGCTCTAGGGTGTTTTAGTGTTGTTGGCTTTAGTAGTTACTGTAATTAAAACTTGTTTTTTATTTATTTATTTTTAATTTTGCAAGGTGTTATAAATAATATTGTATGAAAAAGTGGTTTGCACTGTATTCAAGTCCAAGGGCCGAAAAGCGTGTAGCAGAGAGGCTTAGAGAGGCTGGTTTTATTGTATATCTACCTGTTTTAAAGGTTATGCGCAGGTGGAGCGATAGAGTAAAAGTAGTGGAAATGCCATTATTTAGTTCGTATGTGTTTATTAATTGTGTAGAAGATGAACTTTGGAAAGCAGTAAAATTAGATGGAGTAGTAAAGGCCATCTTTTTTAATGGAAAGCCTGCAGAGGTAAAAAGTGGTGAAATTGAAGCAATTATGAACTTTACATTACAAGCTGGCAATTGCGAACTAATAGAAGGAGACAATGTAGATATAATTTGCGGAGCACTAGTTGCAAACGATAAGCCGGTGAGTGGAAAAATAATTAAGATAAAAAAAGATTATTTATACCTATGGGTAGAGCAGTTGGGCGCAAAAGTATGTGTAAAGAAAGAGGCTGTTAGAAAAGAGCTGCAAAAAAGGAAAACGCACAGCAAAGAGTAAAATAAGATGCAATAATCTTAAAATTAGGTAGTTACACCAAAATGAATGTGGGTGACCAGACATTGGTGCGCTTTGATAGTACGCTTTAAATGCCCACAAAATAACAAACACAGAATAAATTATAAAGTACCATATATTTTTAATTATATGAAAAAACAATTATCTATTTGTATTTTAGCCTTAATTGGCCTTTTTTCTATAAACGCCTTTGCGCAAACTCCAACAGAAATTGAAATGGCAAAAAAACTTGCAGTTCAGCAAGGATACACGGAATCTCAGGTTAACGCCATGATAACCAAAGCTGCGCAAGCACAAGGCACACAAGTGCAACAAGGAGTAAAAGCCCCAGACGTAAAAACAGGCGCAACAAGAGTAAACATTGTAGACCAAAACAATAATGTAGCAACAATAGAAGCAGACAACATTACCGGCACAGAAGATGTTAAACAAGCCAACATTTTTGGGCATAGCATATTTAGCACAAAAAATTTAAACTTTGTGCCTTCTTATAATATGCCTACTCCTAGTAATTACAAACTATCT
>CAXYUL010000322.1:0-2138 GCA_964292095.1 uncultured Bacteroidales bacterium
TGCATTAGATCATAGTTGGTTTCCCATTCATATTCCAAATATTGGTTTATCATTTAGCATTGCTTTCTTTATATTTAATACTGCTTCATTACATAAATCGGGATTACCAGGACCATTAGAAATAAAGAGCCCATCATAATTTAACTTATTAAAATCATAATTCCATGGTACCCTTACCAGTTCTATATTTCTTCCTACTAAACATCTAAGGATATTGTTCTTTACTCCACAATCTACTAGTACAACTCTTTTTTTATCCTTACATTCCTGCATTGCATAAGCCTCACATTCCTCTTTGGCAATTTTGTTTTTTGAGCCATATATAATTACTTCTTTACAACTTACAATATCTACTTGATTGTCTAAATTGGGGTCTGGGATTACAAAGTTTTCATTTTTGCCCTCTGGTACTATCTTACCAAGCATGGCTCCCTTTTCTCTTAATATTTTAGTAAGTTCTCTAGTATCTATACCAAATATACCAGGTATTTTTTGTTCTTTTAGCCAGGTATCTAGGCTTTTTACTGCGTTCCAATGGCTATAATTAAAGGAGTAGTCAGAAATAATTAAACCTCTAACATGAATCTTATCAGATTCAAAGAATTTAGATATTCCATTTTCTCCTAATTCATCATTAGGTACTCCATAATTACCTATTAATGGGTAAGTTACACATAATACTTGACCACTATAAGAAGGATCTGTTAAGCTCTCTGGATATCCTACCATAGCTGTGCTAAATACTACTTCACCATGTGCAAGGTTCTCATAACCAAAAGAAAAGCCCTGAAACTCAAGGCCGTTTTCCAATATTAATTTTGCTTTTTTTGTTGATTGCATTTTTTATAATGTGAGGTTTATAAAATTGAGCAAAAATAGTGTTATTTTGCGGTTTTTGCAATAGTATATATAAAATAATTGAATTACAAAGAGGCTATGCAATTATATCTAGTTGAGTATAAATTTAATAAGGATAGCTAAAAATAAAATTAGCTATCCTTATTAGACTTATATATTAAAGGAAATACAAATGCTTATAAGCCTCTAGCAAAAATGTTCCAAAACTCTTGTCTCATATCTTCCCAAGACTTAGCTGTAGCATTAGCTATTGTTGCTGAGTATTTATTAAGCATATCAATAGCTTCATTTGTCTTGCCATTATCTAACAATGCTTTTGCCTTTGCTTCTATAATAGGAGAGTTCTCCATTACATAATTCTCATAGTAGGCAACATTATCTTCCATTATCTTTTTGGTTTTACCCCAGTTTATAGTGGCTATTCTATTAGTTTCTCTATAATTCCAAACAGCAGCGTCTTTGCGATATCTATGTTGCCCACAAACATTAAATCCATTAGGTAGCTCTGTAGACCCAGCATATATTGGAATTCTTGGAGATTGAGCAGGATTATCAAAAGAAAAATAAGCAATTCCGCCAATTTCATCTGGTAGCCAATTACGTAACTGAATTACATGTGAATATGAACATTGAATAACGGCAATTGTTCTAACTCTAGGAGTAACTCCTTCTTTTAAATTGTTTAATAATGTTCTCATATCACCTGGCATAAATGCTGATACAGGGCAAACGGTATCCTTGTAGTTAACAATTTTACCATCATTATCTCTCTTTCTTCTATCTACGGCTATTTTTAAATTTTTAAGCATATCATACTCTGTTCCCTCATAAGTAGCTCTATAAAATTGGAACATCATTTGTGGAGTAACTTTAATCTCTGGCTTTACAGAAAAAGGTAGTTCATCACTATCGTATTTAAGTTTTAATGATGGAGCTAATTTGTTTAGTACATAATATTCAGCTAATTCGCCTGTGTTTACTTCTCCATCGGCACCTAGCATGGTTATATTGTTTTCACCAACTTTGAATTGTGAAATATCATCTTCTGCCACAAGTATTACATTTTGACCACTATCGTCCCAAGTAAATGTACCTTCGTTGATAACTGTGTAATTTTCTGTGCCTACATAGTTATATGTAGCTGTAAAGGTGTTGTCGTCTCTCAATTCTACTACTGTTTCAATTCCTTCGCAGTCTGCACAAGGCATTGTTCCTTCGTAAACTCCAGCCCAATCTAATGCAGTTTCTGATGTGTGCATATCAACCACTTCTTGGTCGTT
>CAXYUL010000323.1:0-2130 GCA_964292095.1 uncultured Bacteroidales bacterium
AACTATAATATAGAAATATATATAAATCAACAGGCAATTAGCCACAGATGGCAATATAAGCTAATACCTAATATTAAGTTATAGTATATGTTAGTAGGTATAAATATCTGGTTAATAGATACATAAGTACAGATATATAGTCATAATTATACGGTGTAAAATTAAGGATGTATATACGTTTACATAAGTTGAAGTATCTTGTAATTATGTTTACTCGTGTAATATATAGTTGATAATAATGTAAATAACATTTGTAAACAGATATTAAAATTTAAAGTTTTTTATACTTTAGATACATTTATGTACCTTTGCAAAAAATAATTGATTGTGGAGCCTAAAATTAAGATACAAGATTATACATATAATCTACCAGAAGATAGAATAGCTAAATATCCATTAGAAAAAAGAGATGCGTCTAAGATTCTAATATTTAAGAATAATATTATAAGTGAGAGCAAATTTTCAAATCTCACAGAATTATTACCACCCTCTTGTGCACTTATATTTAATGATACTAAAGTAGTTCCTGCCCGATTACTCTTTAAAAAAGAAACAGGTGCTATTATAGAGATTTTTTGTTTAGAGCCATTTAAGCCTTTAGATTATTCAATGGCCTTTTCTTCTATACATGAATGTAGTTGGAATGTTGTTATTGGTAATGCTAAAAGATGGAAAAATGGAGATATTAAGTTTTTTTGTGATCAAAGCCATGCAGAAGCATATTCTATAAACTTAAGGGCAGAATTGCAGATAAATGAGCAAGAAAATACTAATATTGTAAAATTTAAGTGGGATTCTGAGCATACTTTTTCTCAAATTTTAGAAATATGTGGCAGAATTCCTATCCCTCCATATTTAAAGCGAGATGCGGAATTTTTAGATAATGAGAGATATCAAACTCTATATGCTAGAATAAATGGTTCTGTAGCTGCGCCTACAGCAGGTTTACATTTTACAGAGTCTGTTTTACAGAGTTTAAAAGATAAGAATATACCAAGTTATAATATATGTCTGCATGTTGGTGCAGGTACATTTATCCCGGTAAAGAGTGAGTATATTTCTGACCATAAAATGCACTCAGAGCCGTTTACTGTATCTAAAGAATTATTAGAGGCTATATTAAATTTAAAAGAACAGAAACAAATAATTGCTGTTGGAACAACATCTACGCGATGTTTAGAATCTTTATATTACCTTGGAGTGCAATGTATAGAACAAAATAAACCTAATACAGTTTTGCAATGGGATCCATATAATAGAGATTATAGTTATAGTTTAAAAGATAGTATTATGGCTATTTTAAATTATATGAAGCTTAATAATTTAGATAAATTAACAGCTAGAACTAGTATAATAATTGTACCAGGTTATAAATTTAGGGTTATTGATGCCCTAATAACCAACTTCCATCAGCCTCAAAGTACACTTTTATTACTTATTTCTGCATTAATAGGAGAAAATTGGCGTAAAGTATATAATTATGCACTTGATAATGGTTTTAGGTTTCTAAGTTATGGAGATAGTTCTATATTATTTCCTCTAGAATCATTATAGTTTACTTATTTATCATTTAAATAATTAAGTATTTGTAGAGCCCAACCAACCATTAAAGGTCCACTACCAATAAAGCATGGTTCTATATTGTATAGCTGTTGTTTAAAGATATCTAAATAGAACTTATCATTGTTTAATTTGTGTAATAAAAACAGGTTACGGGCCATTATAGAATTTTGAGAGTATTTTGTATAATCCATTACCGATTCTCTTTTATATGGGGTTAAGTTTATATTCTTTGCAGTTTCTTTAAACATTCCATTTTTATCATTATAGTAGTTTAATAGTATGTATGCTGTGTATTTATTTATTAAGGCTTGGTACTTGGTATCATTTGTACACTTTTGTAGTCTTAGAAGTGCGTTTAAGAATAGAGAATAATCATGTAAATCAGCCATAGAAAACTCTGTTTTCTTAGCAGATATATACCTATATAGTTGAATATCTCCTGCTTTTTGCTTATTAAGTATATTCTTAACTATGTTTTCTGCTAAGTTCATATACTCATTGTATTTGCATGGAATGTTATGAGCTATTATACATAAAGCAGAGGCATATAGGCTGTTATAGGCAGGT
>CAXYUL010000324.1:0-2130 GCA_964292095.1 uncultured Bacteroidales bacterium
ATAGTTCTGAGAATTATTACAAGAGTCAAATACAACAAAGGCATTTTGGTTAATTTCTTGGAAATGTTTATAAATATCTTTATTTGTACCAACATATATGTAAGTAACGTTGTTCATTAACGCAGTATTTTATTAATTCTTACCTTTAGCTCTTGTGGATTAAATGGCTTTACAATATAATCTTCTGCTCCCTGCTCTAAAAGTTTTATTCTTGCATTACTATTATCTTCTGCAGATAACATTATAACGGGAATTCTTTTGTACATCTCGTTATTCTTTAAAAATACAAGAAATTCATCTCCTGCCATATCTGGCATACGAATATCAGAGATAATTAAATCTGGTTTATTGCCACTACTAAGCCAATTAATTGCTTTAAGTGCTGAGTCATAATAAATAAAGTTGTAATCTGCAGATAAATACATAGCTACAACCTTTGCTATGGCTGCTTTGTCGTCTACAATGAGTATGTTTTTTTTCATACATTTTTTTTGTTATATGTACGTGCTAAGAGCTAGTATTTAAACTTAGTTAAAAGGATATTTATATTCTTAATATAATAACCACTACGTACTTAAATATGTTCATTTACTCTCAAAATGATTTGCAAATATAACTAAAAATTAGCTGTTTTGTATGTATATTTATAAATATTTTAATTTATAAATATGTTTTTTCGTATGCTTTAAAATTATTTTAATAATTATATCTTTGCAAGATGCAAAATTGTGTTAGAATACTAATAGGTGCTACCTCATCGGGTAGTGGAAAAACAACCTTTACGCTTGGATTATTAAGAGCTCTTTCTAATAGAGGTCTTAGTGTTCAACCTTTTAAGTGTGGACCAGATTATATAGATACGCATTATCATGCTTTGGCTGCCAAAAGTGGATTTTCTATAAATTTAGATAGATTTTTAATGGGAGATGATTCGCTTAAGCTTATTTTTAATAAATATTCTAAAATTAATAATAAGCCAGTAGATGCGTGCGTTGTAGAGGGAGTTATGGGCCTTTTTGATGGCTTTGATAAAATGGATGGAAGTTCTGCTCAATTAGCAGAAATTTTAGATATTCCAGTGCTCTTAGTTATTAATGCTAAGGCTGCATCTTATTCTGTAGCCCCAATTTTATACGGTTATAAGAATTTTTATAAAGGGATAAAAATTGCTGGTGTAGTATTTAATATGGTAGGGAGTGAAAATCATTATAGGATGCTTAAACAAGCTTGTGATGAGGTAGGCCTTATTGCCTTTGGTTATATACCAAAGAGCGATGATATTTCTATACCACATAGACATTTAGGCCTTACTTTAGATGAAAAATTTAGGTTTTCTTCTTTTACTCAAAAAATAGCAGATCTTATTGAGAATCATGTAGATATAGATGCTATTATAAAGCAGTTTAGCTACAGAGTATCTAATTGCCAATCAGTTTTTAGCCAAGGCTTAAAAGGATCTTTAAGAATTGCCGTAGCTTATGACCAAGCATTTAATTTTACCTATAAAGAAAATTTGGAAACTTTGTCACAATGGGGTGAGCTTACGTTTTTTAGCCCAATTAGAGATGAGCATCTTCCAAGTACAGATTTTCTTTATTTACCAGGAGGATATCCAGAGTTTTTTGCAAAGGAACTAGCGGCAAATTCTTCTATGTTGTTAGATATTAAAAGATATGCAGAAAATGGTGGGAAGATTGTAGCCGAGTGTGGAGGAATGATTTATTTATGTAATTCTTTAAAGTGTAGTTGCGATAATGATATAAATTCTATGGCAAAAGAGTATAAAATGGTAGGGGTATTTCCAATGAAAATAACTATGGATGATATGAAGTTGCAGATGGGATATAGACAATTTGTGTATAAGGGTTTAAGTTTTAAAGGACACGAGTTTCATTATTCTAGGGTGCAGCAAGATTCTGATTTATTACAAAGTGAGGCAGAGATTTTTAGCGCATTAAATAAAAAAACAGCTACCAAATTATATAGGTATAAGAATGTAATTGCTTCGTATACACATATCTATTGGGCTAACTTTAGTTTAGAAATGGCTAGAAAGATATTTGATTAATTATAACACTAATAAAAATTGAAATGGCTAAAATTTATACTAAAGGAGGAGATAAAGGGAAA
>CAXYUL010000325.1:0-2083 GCA_964292095.1 uncultured Bacteroidales bacterium
GTAGTAAAACTTGTTGCAGGAAGTGTATTTATGGGTGAGGAGGAAATGACTATTTGGGTAAGTGATGATAATAATAAAATTCCTTTGTTTTTTGAGTCTCCAATCTTAGTTGGTATAGTTCAGGGAAGGCTGTCTAAATGGAGCAATATAAAATATCCAATGAGTAGTAAAATTAAGTAATAAAAACATTACAAATTGTGAGTAAAAATTCGGTTTTTAATAGCATAAAACACTCTGGAAAAATAATTTCAATTTCTAATAATCTGATAGAGGTTGAGATTGTAAATACTTCTATGTGTGCAACTTGTCATGCTAAGGGAGCTTGTGGTGCACAGGATTCCATAAAAAAGACAATTGAGATACAAAGGTGTGATAATGAGCACTATGAGCTAGGAGAAGAAGTTTTAGTAGTAATGCAGAAATCTTTAGGATGGATTGCTGTTTTAATTTCTTATATATTTCCCTTGATTATTCTAATTATTTTATTATTATCTTTGCCTACGTTCCAAATTCCTCAAATATATACAGGGCTCTTGTCATTGTTAGGAATGGCTTTATATTATTGGCTTGTTTATATTTTTAGAGATAGGCTTACAAGAAACTTTATATTCAAAATTGAAAAAACTAGATAAATGAGTACTACTATTATTTTCACCGTTCTATGTTTGACCCTTGTTGGGCTACTTTTATCGGTGGTGCTTTATTTTGTGGCACAAAAGTTTAAAGTTGAAGAAGATCCAAGGATAGACATTGTTGAGGCAATTATGCCTGGTGCTAACTGTGGAGGATGCGGGCAAGCAGGTTGTAGAGCATTTGCAGAGGCTTGTGTAAAAGCTCCAAATTTAGATTCTTTATTTTGCCCAGTTGGTGGAAACCAAACAATGAAAAAAGTTGGAGAGGCTCTTGGCTTTGAGGTAAAAGAAAAAGCTCCTATGGTTGCTGTTGTGCGATGCAATGGTACTTGTGATAATAGGGCAAGAACCAATATTTACGATGGCATATCTTCTTGTGCTGTAATGAGTTCACTCTACAGTGGTAATACAGATTGTAAATATGGTTGTTTAGGCATGGGAGACTGTGTCTCTGTGTGTAATTTTGGAGCCATAAGTATAGATAATACTACAGGCTTGCCAGTTGTAGACCAAGATAAGTGTACTGCTTGTGGAGCTTGTGTTAAGGCTTGTCCTAAATTTGTAATTGAACTTAGGTTAAAGGGGCCAAAGAACAGAAGGATTTTTGTGTCTTGTATCAACAAAGATAAAGGAGGAGTAGCTCGTAAGGCATGTACGGCTGCTTGTATTGGCTGCGGAAAATGTGCTAAGGTTTGTCCTTTTGATGCAATTACTGTACAAGATAATTTGGCATATATAGATTTTAATAAATGTCGTTTATGTACAAAATGCGTGAGTGAGTGTCCAACAGGAGCCATTCATGCCATTAATTTTCCTCCAAAGCCCCCTAAGGTAGAGCAGGCAGATCAATCAACAGTTACTAACGGCTAAAATATAGAGAATTATGAGAACATTTTCACTAGGAGGAGTTCATCCTGACGATAATAAGATTTCTGCAAATGCAGCAATTGAGAATTTTCCCCTTCCCGACACAGTATATATTTCTATGTCTCAGCATCTTGGAGCTCCAGCAGAGCCTATGGTTGCTGTTGGTGATAAAGTAAAGGTTGGTCAATTAATAGCTAAAGCAAGTGGATTTATATCTGCTCCAGTACATTCATCGGTGCAAGGAACAGTTAAAAGTATAGAGATTATAAAAGACCTAGCAGGTAATCCTTGCAAGGCGGTAGTGATAAGTGTAGAGGGAGACGAGTGGGTAGAGGAAATTGATAGGAGTGATAATATAGTAAGAGAAATAAAACTAGAACCTAAAGAAATAATTGCAAAAATTCAAGAATGTGGAGTAGTTGGTTTAGGTGGAGCAACCTTCCCTACAAATGTTAAGCTATCACCTCCCCCAGGTAAAAAGGCAGAATTCTTAATTATTAATGGAGCAGAATGTGAGCCTTATCTTACATCAGATTATAGAGTAATGATTCAAATGCCAGAACAAGTATTGCTTGGAGCTGCAA
>CAXYUL010000326.1:0-2063 GCA_964292095.1 uncultured Bacteroidales bacterium
GATAGTTTAAGATCAAAATTAGGAGGAATAGAGATGACTCAAGAACCAGTTAATGAGCAAAATAAAGGAGATGAAGAGGAAAATAACAAAGAAGAAATATCTAATAGAAAAGCTAGCCCAACCCCAGTTATAGATACATTTGGTTTTGACCTAACAAAAGCAGCTGAACAAGGCAAAATTGACCCAGTTGTTGGAAGAGAAAATGAGATAGAGAGACTTGCACAAATCCTTGGAAGGCGCAAAAAAAACAATCCTGTTTTAATAGGTGAGCCAGGAGTAGGTAAGTCTGCAATAGCAGAAGGCCTAGCAATAAAGATTGCCCAGAGAAATATATCGCGAGTATTATTAGATAAAAAAATTATCTCTTTAGACATAGGCTCTATTGTAGCAGGGACTAAATACAGAGGACAGTTCGAAGAAAGAATAAAAGCCATTTTAAATGAAATGAGCAAAAATCCTCATATAATTCTATTTATAGACGAAATGCACACTTTGGTTGGAGCTGGAGGAGCAGCAGGTTCTCTTGATGCCGCAAATATGCTTAAACCAGCACTAGCAAGAGGTGAAATCCAATGTATTGGTGCAACAACATTGGATGAATATAGGCAGTTTGTAGAAAAGGATGGGGCTCTAGAAAGACGCTTTCAGAAGGTAATTATAGAACCCACAAACTTTGAGCAAACTCTAAATATTCTACAGAACATAAAGGGAAAGTACGAAAATCACCACAATGTAAAATATACAAATAGCGCATTAGAGTCTTGTATTAGGCTAAGCGAAAGGTATATTTCTGATAGGTGTCTTCCCGACAAAGCTATTGATATTTTAGATGAAGCTGGAAGCCGTGCCCACTTGGCAAATGCTAAAGTTCCCAAAAAAATAAGCGATTTAGAAAGTTCAATTTTAGTTTTAAAACAATCAAAGCAAAAGGCTGTTGAAGCTAAAGACTTTAATAATGCAGCTATTTATAGGGATTGCGAAAAGGAACAAAGTAAAGAATTAGCAAAGCTTTTAGAAAATTGGAAACAAAAGCAATCCAATAAGTCTATTATTGTTGATACAGAAGACATTGCTTTAGTTCTAAGTATGTCTACTAATATTCCAGTAAATAGGATTGCCCAAAGTGAAAGTAATAGATTGCTTAGTATGAATAAAAAGCTAAAAGAATTAATAATAGGGCAAGATGATGCAGTAGAAAGAGTTACAAAAGCAATTCAAAGAAGTAGGGCTGGTTTAAAAGACCCCAACAAGCCAATTGGAACATTCATGTTTTTAGGTCCAACAGGTGTTGGAAAGACACAATTAGCTAAGGCTCTATCTCAATATTTATTTGACTCGGCAGATAGCCTTATTAGAATAGATATGAGTGAATACATGGAGAAGTACGCTATAAGTCGCCTCATAGGAGCACCTCCAGGCTATGTTGGATATAACGAAGGAGGACAGCTTTCAGAAAAAGTAAGACGTAAACCATATTCTGTAATTCTTTTAGACGAAATAGAAAAAGCGCATCCCGACATATTTAACTTACTCTTACAGGTTATGGACGAGGGTAGATTAACCGATAGCAATGGTAGATTAATAGACTTTAGAAATACAATCTTAATTCTTACTTCTAATATTGGAACTAAAGAATTAAAAGATTACGGAACAGGACTTGGTTTTGCCAACTCTAGCAACAGAGACAAAGAGTCTAGCACAAGAAACATAATTGAAAAAGCGATAAAGAAAACTTTTACGCCAGAATTCTTAAACCGTTTAGACGAACAGATTTTATTTAACACTTTAACAAAAGAAGATTTAAAGAAAATTATTGATATAGAATTAAAAGGCGTATTTACAAGAGTTGAGCAAGCTGGATATAAACTAAAGGTTAATGATAGCGTTAAAAAATTCATTGCCGATGTAGGTTACGATGTTCAATACGGAGCACGTCCATTAAAAAGAGCCATCCAAAAGTATATAGAAGATACTGTGGCAGAAGTAATTATATCGGGAAGAATAAAAAATGGAAATTTAATTACTCTTAAGCTAAATAGCGAGAAAAATTCTATTGTTGCAGT
>CAXYUL010000327.1:0-2060 GCA_964292095.1 uncultured Bacteroidales bacterium
GGAATGAACCCTTTTTTTGCACTTCATTTATACGCCGGAGGGCTAAATGTAGACTCTGTATTGTTTTTTAGGTATGTGTTATCAGCTATTTTATTGGGGGCGTTTATGCTTATCCCAAAAATAGGGGCTAATACTGACCAAACTAGTAGAAAAGATGCTATAGGTGAACAGGCAAAAAGATGTAAATTGCTAGATAGTTTTAAAATTGGCAAAAAGGAATTTCTTCCCCTTGTTATGATGGGTATCTTGTTTTTGCTATCATCCATTTTCTTGTTTTCTAGTTATGAATATATGGATGCAGGAATTGCATCTACAATATTGTTTGTTTATCCTATTATGGTGGCTATGATAAATTCTATTTTCTTTAAGGAGAAAGTATCATTAATTACTGTTTGTTCTATTCTTATTGCAAGTTTTGGAATAGCATTGCTATATAAAGACGGAGGAGGAAAGCCACTTAATCTATTTGGAGTAGTATTAGTTTTATTATCTTCATTATCTTATGCTATTTACATGATTGCTGTTAATAAATCATCTTTAGGAAAAATGCCGGCTATTAAACTTACCTTTTATGCTTTAAGTTTTGGAGTTGTATTTTTACTTATAAAAATTTACTTCTTTTCTCAATTGATATTTCCAAATTCGTTAATTCTATGGATAAATATTTTGGGAATAGCTATTATACCTACAATTATTTCTCTTTTATTTATGTCCTTTGCTATAAGAATAATAGGTTCAACCTACACTGCTATATTGGGAGCTTTGGAGCCAATTACGGCTGTAATTATAGGTTTTTTTGTCTTTAACGAGATAATAAATGGAAGGATAGTGTTGGGAATATTCTTAATTCTAGTATCAGTTACACTTATTATTTTTGATAGACAATTATATGCTATCATAGATAGAAAATTCCTTAGTAAACTTAAATAAATCTGGCTAATTTTGCGTATGTTTGTAAAAAATAAAATTATGGAAACGTCATGTCAATCTCTTAGACAGAATTATTGGTTTAAGGCCATTAGTTCTATTGTTTTAGGCCTTTGCCTTCTTTTTTGGCCAGATTTTGCCTTAGCCATTATTGTTAAGATTATAGCAGCCTTTTTAGTCTTAGTAGGAATAATTACTTTTGTTATTGCTGTTAATGCTAGGTCTAAAACAGGAGGCATTTCTGTTTGGAGCGCTATTAATACTTGTGCAAGTATTATTTTAGGCCTGCTTATTTTTTTGTTTCCTACATTTTTTATAGAGTTTTTAACATTTCTGTTTGGTGCAATATTAATTTTTGCTGGTATTGTACAGCTTAGTGTTCTCTTTGGCTTTAGTAAGCAAGCACCAGTAAGCGGAGTGTTGTACATTATCCCAATATTAATAATAATTTGTGGCCTTCTATTTTTCTTTATGCCAGATCTTTCTAGCCAACTAGTTACAATGATTTTTGGTGGGGCTATACTCCTCTTTGGTATATCAGAGATAATTAGTGGGCGGGAATTATCAAAAAGAGCTTAGATGTTATAAAACGTTATGCCATAAGGGGGGTGATTATGAGCAAAATTAGGTTTTTTATATTATCTTATACTATTCTTTACTTTTATAAGTTTAGTATACTCTTGCACAGAAAATAAGCCACTAGTTTACTCTGTTAGTTCTAATACCAAAGACATACAGTTTTTATTTAGCAATCAAGATAAAGAAATAACTATTAATACTAATTATAATTGGGAAATTAAAAGCAGTGATTCTTGGTTTACTGTTAATCCCCAGAGAGGAGAAGCTGTAAGTAACTCTCTAATAATTTGTTGCTCAAATAATACAAGCGATATTCCAAGAAACGGCAGTTTTATGGTTTTTTGTGGCGACAAAAGCCTAAAGATTAATGTTTTTCAATCCGAGATAGGCTTTATTAATTTATCTACAAAAGATACTTGCCTACATAATAACGATTTAGAGTTTAACATAAGCATTAACGCATCCTTAAATTACAGTATTATAATTCCTAATGAGGATAATTGGATAACAAGTAGTAATAAAGGTGGTAATGCTGGTAAAACTACAATTAAATT
>CAXYUL010000328.1:0-2060 GCA_964292095.1 uncultured Bacteroidales bacterium
CCTAAAAAACGTAGAGTTAATGGGAAAATTAAGTAATAACCAACCAAAACTCCTAAAAAAAATAAAACTCCCGAAAATGAAAAGGCTCTAACTATGCTTTTCTTCTCGTTTTCATACAATGCAGGCTTAACAAAAAGCCATAATTGATATAAAATAAAAGGAGTTGAGCATACAAGGGCAAAATAAAAAGACGTACTAATATGAATGAAAAATTGAGCAGATAATTCTATATTTATTAATTTAATTTTAAATGGATCTAGTGGCTCTAAAGATAAGTAAACCAATATTTTATCAATTAATTTATATAAAATAAAATCTGAATTTGCTGGAGCAAAAATAATGGTATCAAATATAAAACTTTTAGCAAAAAAAAACACTATCATAAAACCGAACAATACTAATGCCGATCTAAATAGTACTTTTCTTAGCTCATCTAAATGCTCCCAAAATGTCATTTCTTCACTCATTGGGCACTATTCCTCTTTTTTTTCTGTTTTGTTATCACTAGAAGCTTTATCTGCAGAAGAAATTTCATCTTCTATTCCTTTAACTCCCTCTTTAAAACTTCTTACGCCTTTACCTAGTCCCCTCATAAGTTCTGGAATCTTTTTACCACCAAAAAATAGTAATACTACTAGGGCTATAACTACTATCTCCCCTATTCCAAAATTGCCAAAAATTAATAAATGATTCATATTCTCAATTTTAAATGTTTATACCTATATATATGTTCCACAATTAAAAATACTTTTCTATAGCATCAATTAATAATTGTGGAGCTCTTGTTGGTTTTCTACTAGATGCATGAATAAAACCAAGAACTACTTCTCCCGTAGATACTAAAACATTATCTTGGTTAAATATTTCTGTAGCTACAACAACTTTTGCCATAGGAAGCTTCTCTATTTTAGAAACTATCCTTAATGTATCTCCCATCTTTGCTGGTACTTTATATTTACAAATTGTACTTACAACCGGCATCATTATACCATTAGCCTCTATAGCATTAATAGGAAGTCCAATATCTTGTAATAATTTATGTCTACCACATTCAAAATATCTAATATAATTTGAATGGTGAACTATTCCCATCAAATCTGTTTCATAATACCTTACCTCTAAAATAGCTTCGGAAATAAACATAGCTTAATTATTTTTTTTCTGTTTAATTCTTTTAAACATTCTATTAAACTCACCTATCCACAATACTAAAGATGTACCTGCTATAATATAAATCCAATCTAAAATAGATATTGGACTTGTCCTAAAAAAACCTCCACCTATTTCTACAATAATTATTTGTAAAACTAAAATAAATAAGGTAATAATTATAAAAGCCTTATTTTCTTTTAATTTATAAAAGGCAGAATGTGTAGAACCTAATGTTCTAGCATTAAACATATTCCAAAATTGCATCATCACAAATATTGTAAAAAACACAGATAAATTATATTTAGAAATTTGTCCTGTACTATTAAACCATATTAATAATCCTAATAAAATAACTAAAAATATAGCACCTGTTATAAGAATACTTTTTAACATATCCTTGCTAACTATAAAATCATTAACAGATCTTGGTTTTTTATACATTACCTCTTTATAGGAAGGTTCAGTAGCTAAAGCTAGCGCAGCAAAAGTATCCATTATAAGATTTACCCAAAGCATTTGAGTTACTGTTAAAGGAAATTCAATACCAATAAATGGTCCTATTAAAGCTGTTAATAATGCTACAACATTAATGGTAAGTTGAAATTGAATGAATTTTTGAATATTAAGATAAATAGACCTTCCCCATCTTACTGCTGTTGCAACACTAGAAAAAGAGTCATCTAATAAAATAATATCACTAGCCTCTTTTGCAACTGCAGTTCCAGAACCCATAGCTAAGCCCACATCTGCATAATTTAGTGCAGGTGCATCATTTGTGCCATCTCCAGTAACTGCTACCACCGCCCCACTTTCTTGTAGCAATCTAACCAAACGCATTTTGTCTGCTGGTCTTGCCCTAGACATCACTTTAATTCTAATGGCGGGCTGCTTTGGTTGAGGTTCTGTTA
>CAXYUL010000329.1:0-2047 GCA_964292095.1 uncultured Bacteroidales bacterium
TACAGAGGCTTTAGTTTTAAAAAATAGATTTGAGCAGAATGCTACTTTGTATAAACTAATGCAGCTAGAGAAATTTGTTATATTTTTAATTCTATTTTTTGTTATTATAATTGTTTCTATAAATATTTTTAGTTCGCTGTCTATGCTAATTATTGATAAAAGCAGTGATATAGAGATTCTTATAAGTATGGGAGCCGATAAAAAAATGCTTAAAAATATTTTTCTGTTTCAGGGTTGGATGATTTCTGTATTTGGCGCTGCAACGGGTGTTGTGATTGGGGTAATTCTTAGTTTAATGCAGCAGAAATTTGGCTTAATTGCGCTTCCTGGAAATTTTATTACAGATGTTTTTCCTGTTGATGTGCAGCTTTTTGATGTTGTTATAACTTTTTTTTCAATAATAGGTATAGGATATCTTATTGCTTTATTGCCGTCTAGGACTTTAAAATAAAAAAGGATAACTAAAAGATGTGCATTTTGTTTGCCTTTTAGTTATCCTTTAATGAGTGCTTAAAACAATACTATTTATTTTACATCATACCACCCATTCCGCCGCCCATTTGAGGCATTGCTGGCATAGGATTTTCTTCTTTTTTGTCTGCTATAACACATTCTGTAGTTAAGAACATTCCTGCCACAGATGCTGCATTTTCTAGAGCAACACGAGCTACTTTAGTTGGATCTATAACACCTGCTGCAAGTAGGTTTTCATAGATATCTGTGCGTGCATTGTACCCAAAATCTGCCTTTCCTTCTTTTACTTTTTGAATAACAACACTGCCTTCTACTCCTGCATTCTCACTAATGGTTCTAAGTGGAGATTCGATGGCTTTTGCAATAATATTAATACCAGTTTGCTCATCTTCATTCTCTGCTTTAATGTGTTTTAGAGAGTCTGCTGCTCTAATATAGGCAACTCCACCACCAGCTACTATTCCTTCTTCTACTGCTGCACGTGTTGCGCTAAGTGCATCTTCTACTCTGTCTTTCTTTTCTTTTAATTCAACTTCTGAAGCAGCACCAACGTAAAGTACAGCAACACCGCCAGCTAGTTTTGCTAAGCGTTCTTGTAGTTTTTCTCTGTCGTAATCGCTTGTAGTTGTTTCAATTTGTTTTCTAATTTGTGCAACTCTTTCTTCTATCGCTTTTTTATCACCAGCACCATTTACTATTGTTGTGTTCTCCTTATCTATTGTAACCTTTTCTGCAGTACCTAGCATGTCGGGAGTAGCATTTTCTAAAGTAAATCCTCTCTCTTCAGAAATTACCATTCCACCAGTAAGTGTTGCTATGTCTTGTAACATCTCTTTTCTTCTATCGCCAAATCCTGGAGCTTTTACAGCCGCTACTTTAATCGTTCCACGAAGTCTATTTACTACTAGAGTTGTAAGAGCCTCTCCATCAACGTCTTCGGCAATAATTAGAAGAGATTTACCTTCTCTTGCTATAGGTTCTAGAATTGGAAGAAGATCTTTCATAGAAGATATTTTCTTGTCTGTAATTAGAATTTGTGGTTGTTCTAATACAGCTTCCATTTTGTCGGGATTAGTCATAAAATATGGAGAGATATAACCTCTGTCAAATTGCATTCCTTCTACAACCTTTACTTCTGTTGTAGTGCCTTTTGCCTCCTCTACTGTAATTACTCCTTCTTTTTTAACTTTGCTCATTGCATCTGCAATTAGTTTTCCTATAAAAGCATCGTTGTTAGCAGAAATAGTTCCTACTTGCTCTATTTTAGAGTAATCGTCGCCAACGGCTGTGCTTTGTTTTTTAAGGTTTTCTACAACGGCAGCAACTGCTTTGTCTATACCTCTTTTTAAATCCATAGGGTTTGCAGCTGCTGTAACGTTCTTAATACCAACGTTTATAATAGATTGAGCAAGTACGGTAGCTGTGGTTGTGCCGTCTCCAGCTTGGTCGTTAGTTTTTGAAGCAACTTCTTTAACCATTTGAGCTCCCATATTTTGGAATCTGTCTTCTAGCTCTATTTCCTTAGCTACAGTTACTCCGTCTTTTGTAATTTGAGGAGCACCAAATTTTTTAT
>CAXYUL010000330.1:0-2041 GCA_964292095.1 uncultured Bacteroidales bacterium
TATCTGTATGATATTAATTTAGATTATCTATTACAGCAAAATTAAATCCAGGAATATTGTTTTTTACTAAAGAAAAATCGGTATCATTGGGTAATACAGAATAAACAAATGATGTTAAAGAATAAGAATAAGGTAAATTTGCTTTTTTATACAATTCCATTATCTTAGAATTTCCTTTAGAGGTTTCAGAAAGCAAGGCTGGACCTTTTACTCCCCTAGCCTCTATATTAACTACCAAATTAACATTTTTTAATTCTTGTTTCTCTCTCTTTACAAATTGAGTCATTCCGTCTAGTTCATGCTCTTCAGAATCTGTAAATAGGACCTTAATACCTTGTTTCCAATTATCTTTATAGTTTAAAGCACCCTTAAGCGTTTCTAAAATTACACCTAAGCCATAACCATCATCTGCTGCGCCAAAAGAGTATACTGTATCTTGGTGCACTTTATTAAAAAACCTAGAATCTAAATGTGCAACTAAAAGTATATATTGTGTAGAGTCACTTACTATGTTTGGACTAAAAGTAGCATATACATTTGCAATAGAAAAATGGCCGCCAAACCTGCAAGGAATTGAATCATAACTATATATTTGTGGATTGGCACCTAGCTCTTTTAATCTATAATACAAGTAATTGCGCACTTCTAACCTTTCCTTTGGATTAAAAATAGAGTGAGGCTTTTGGCTTATTACCTTTAGATCTTTAGCAACACTTTGTGCACTAAAGAATTTGGCCTTATTTAAAAAAGTAAAATTAGGAATAGTGTAGAGAGATAATGCCCCAATTATTAAAATAAATAAAAAAAACAAAAAGTTATTTAGTTTGATTCTATTTTTCATGTAATTTAAGTAATAGTATAAAAAAAATATGTGCTTAATAACAAAATAAAAATAATATTATATCTTTACAAAGATAATAAGAATATATTTAAGTAGCCAAAATAGCTAGGAAATTTTGTGTTTATGTATAAAACCACATCGCCATATATAAAATTTTTAAATAAAACAGGTGTAAATTGGGAGCCTTTTACTAAATCTACTCTAGACAGAGCTGTTAAAGAAGATAAAATGATTTTTGTGCATATAGGAAATAATGCACATATAACAGAGCGCCAACTTGCTTTTAACCTTTTTAGTAATAGTCTTGTAATAAAGGTGCTAAATAATGATTTTATTTCAATAGCTATTGATATAGAAGATGTGCCAGAAATTAATATCATTGCCTTAGATTTGCTTATTATTAATGAGCATAGAATTGGCTACCCAATTAATATTTTTTCTTTACCTAAATCACTACCTTTTACCTCTTTTTCTAATTTAGATATTTGTCAGTTTCTTGCTCTAAGTCAAAACATTATAGATGCTTATAAACACAAAAGATATTTACTGTATAAGGCAGGTTTATATCTAAGTAAAAAATTAAAGTACAGCGGTTCTGTAAATGAAAAAAATAGTAATGTGGTTATTAAAGATAAATTGTTACACGCCTATGTAAAAACATGGGCAAGCAGATTTTTGCATAACGACCAAGAAAATTTAACAACAAGTCCATACACAGTATGCACAAGGTACATGCTCTTCCTTCTACAATACTCTATTATTTATAATAAAACTACAGAACTAGATAAAATTGAGAGCAGAATAGACGATCTTTTATTTTCTCCAATGTTCGACCCTATTGATGGAGGAATATTCTCACAATCTGAGTATTCCGATTTTAGATCGCCTCTATTTGAAAAAAACTTATCAGAAAATGCCCAATCTGCTATTTTTTTCTCTATGGCCTATAAACAATACAATAAGATAGAGTATAAAATAGCGTCTCAAAAAATTATTCAATTTATAGAAAGTAAATTAAAGTCTAAAAAAGGAACATATTATACATCTATTACTTTAAATGCTCCTAGTGTTAAAGTTTCTAAATACTACAAATATTCATTAAAGGAGATTAAATGTTATTTTCCATCGCAACATAATAAAATTATTAAATATCTAGGTATGCAATTAAAATGCAGTGACTTAGATTATCAACTAGTAAGT
>CAXYUL010000331.1:0-2003 GCA_964292095.1 uncultured Bacteroidales bacterium
ATATTTGTTGCGAATATAACAAAATATACTCATTTTATGCAAGAAGAATTATCTTTGCACAAATAAAAAATAATTTAACTAATTTGATGGATATAGTTTTCAGAATTTTAACGCTTTTAGGCTCTTTAGGTTTATTCCTTTATGGTATGACTTTAATGAGCGAAGCCCTACAGAAAGTAGCGGGAGACAAATTAAGAGGATTTTTAGCAGCAATGACCTCTAATTCTTTTAAGAGAATATTAACTGGGCTTTTTATAACAGCTATTATTCAATCTTCTAGTGCAACAACCGTAATGGTTGTAAGTTTTGTAAATGCTGGGCTACTTTCGCTGGTTCAATCTATAGGCGTGATAATGGGAGCCAACATTGGAACAACAGTAACAGCATGGTTAATTGCGCTTTTAGGCTTTAAAGCGGATATTTCTGCATTATCTATTCCATTAATAGGTTTTGGCTTTGCCTTTATGATGTGTAAGGCTAAGAGAAAGAAATCTATAGGAGAATTACTTATAGGTTTTGCTCTTTTATTCTTAGGCCTTAGTTTTTTAAAATCATCTGTTCCAGATCTTTCTTCTCAACCAGAAATTTTGTCGTTCTTACAGCAATGGACAAGCTATGGATACTTATCTGTTTTAGCTTTTGTGCTTATTGGTACTATTCTTACAATTGTTTTGCAATCATCTAGTGCAACAATGGCTTTAACTTTAGTGATGTGTAATAATGGTTGGATCCCTTTTGAAATGGGAGCAGCTTTGGTATTAGGAGAAAATATAGGAACTACTATTACGGCTAATATTGCAGCAGCTGTTGCAAATGTGTCGGCTAGGAGGGCAGCAAGGGCACACTCAATATTTAATTTAGTTGGAGTACTTTGGGTATTAATAGTTTTTCATCCATTTTTATTTATAGTGTCAAAAATAATTGTTTCGTTTGGAGCAGATAATCCACTATTACCTGGTGCATCAAGTAATTCTATTTTATATTCTGTAGCCTTGGTGCATAGTTTATTTAATATTTGTAACACCATATTATTGGTAGGCTTTACTCCTTTAATTGTAAAAGCTGTAACATTATTAGTTAAGAGTCCTAAAGAAGAAGAAGTATTTCGTTTACAATACATTCAAGGTGGTATGCTAAGTACAGCGGAGTTATCCTTGGGGCAAGCAAAGGGAGAGATAGTACATTTTGCTAAGATAGCAAAAAAACAATACGCTTATGCTAGGCAAGCGCTTAATGCAGAATCTCAAGAAGAGTTTGATACCCTATATAAAAAGTTAGAGCATTATGAGCAAATTACAGACAAAATTGAGTTTGAGATAGCTAAATATTTAAATAATATTTCGGAGGGAGAGCTAAGTGAGGAGTCTGGTAGAAGGATACAAGCTATGTATAAAATAATTAGCGAAATAGAAAGCATTGGTGATTCTGGCTTTAATATTGCCCGAATCTTGCAAAGGAGAAACATTCATAACAAGACTTTTGAGCCAACAATGATTAAGAAGCTAAATTATATGTTAGATTTGTTAGACACAGCCTTTGATGCTATGATAATGAATTTAGAATTAGGATATTCTAAATTAGAGAATATAGCTAATGCTCAAGATGTTGAACAAGATATAAATGAATATAGAAATAATTTAAAGGAAGAGCACTTGTTAAACCTAGAGAATAATGCTTATGGTTATTTAACTGGAGTATATTATATGGATCTTATTGGTGAATGTGAGCAAGTTGGAGACTATATGATAAATATTTCTGAGGCAATTATAGAGTTAAAGTAATTCTTCTTTAACAAGTTTAGCTTTTTTTAGACCTATTAAAGCTGTAAGTTCTTCTATACTTGCAGCTTTAATTCTTTTAACGCTTTTAAAATGCTGTAGAAGTTTTTCCTGCGTTTGTTCCCCTATACCTTTTATATCTATAAGAGCACTATCTATTTGTGCTTTAGTACGTTTTTTTCTATGGTGTGTTATACCAAAGCGATGTGCCTCGTCTCTTAGATG
>CAXYUL010000332.1:0-2001 GCA_964292095.1 uncultured Bacteroidales bacterium
CTCTCAAAATACCCTAATGTAGTTTCATTATTTAAGATTATTTAATAACTTTGGCACAAATTTGTAGAAACCACATCATGTCTAAGAAAGTTGTAATTATCCCTACCTATAACGAAAGGGAAAACATAGAAAGAATTATAAGAGCCGTATTATCTCTACCTGGAGATTATCATATTCTAATAATAGATGATGGCTCACCAGATGGTACAGCTGGTATAGTTAAAAATTTGCAGAAAGAATTTGCCGAACACCTATATATATTAGAAAGAAGCGGAAAACTAGGCTTGGGAACGGCATACATTACTGGCTTTAATTGGTCGTTAGAAAATAATTACGACTACATCTTTGAGATGGATGCAGATTTTTCCCATAATCCAAACGACCTACCTAAATTATGTGCTGCATGTGAAGAAGATGGAGCCGATTTATCAATAGGCTCTAGATACTGCAACGGAATAAGTGTTGTAAACTGGCCAATAGGCAGAGTGATTATGTCTTATTACGCCTCTGCCTATGTAAGAACTATATTAGGTATGAAAGTTTATGACTGCACAGCCGGTTTTAAATGCTACTCAAGAAAGGTATTAGACAACATAGACTTTTCTAAAATTAGAATGAAAGGCTATGGATTTCAGATAGAAATGAAATATACCGCTTATAAATTAGGATATAAAATTGCAGAAGTTCCAATCATATTTATGGATAGAACTCAAGGTACATCTAAAATGAGTTCAGGCATTTTTGGCGAAGCATTTTGGGGAGTACTTAAAATGAAATTTAGGCACTTCTCTCCTAGAAAAAAATAAACATGGCAATTTTAATAAAAAACGGAACAATAGTAAATGAAGGGCTATCTTACATAGGTAGCCTTTTAATTGTAGGTAATAAACTTACTAAAATAATTGTCGGTGAAGAAAATATAGAATCTAAACTATCAGAAATAGTTCATAATTACACTTTTAGTGATGATAAGTTAGAAATTATAGATGCCACAGGCCTCTATGTACTACCAGGCGTTATAGACGACCAAGTTCATTTTAGAGAACCAGGTAACACGCAAAAAGGCTGCATAGAGAGTGAAAGTAAAGCTGCTGTTTTAGGTGGTGTTACCTCTTTTATGGACATGCCCAACAACAATCCATCCATTACTTCTAACGCCATGTTAGAAGAAAAGTTTAAGATAGCAAAACAGAACTCCTACGCAAATTACTCTTTTTATTTAGGAGCAAGTAATACAAATTTAGATGAGATTTTAAATGTAGATAAGTCTAAAGTTTGTGGTATTAAGGTTTTTATGGGCTCCTCAACTGGAAATATGCTAGTTGATAATACAGAAAGCCTTAAGTCTATTTTTGCCCAATCTCCAATACTAATTGCAACTCATTGCGAGAAAGAAGAAACAATTAAAGCAAACTTAGATTTCTATAAAAGTAAATACGGGGAAAATATTTCTATTAATTTGCATCCCGACATAAGAAGTAGAGAAGCCTGCATAAGTTCATCTAAACAAGCGATCAAGTTGGCCCAAGAAAATGGAAGCAGACTGCATATACTCCACCTAAGCACGGCCGATGAAATTGAGTTAATTAAACAAGCTCAAAAAGAAGAAGAGGGCAAAGTAAAAAAAGCTATAATTACGGGAGAGATTTGTGTGCACTACCTACTATTAAATAGGGAAGATTACGCAAAATACGGCAATAAAATAAAATGCAACCCCGCAATAAAAGAAAAAGAAGATATGCTTGCTCTAAGAAAAGCCGTTAAAGATGGAGTAATAAAAGTAGTTGCCACAGACCATGCTCCTCACCTCAAAAGTGAAAAAGAAAAAGAATACCTAAAAGCTCCTGGTGGTCTACCATTGGTTCAACACTCACTACAATTAATGCTACAACTTGTAAAAAACAACATCTTTACAGTAGAAGAAGTAGTAGATAGGATGAGTCACGGGCCTGCTCAAACTTTTGGAATTGCTAACGCAATTAATGTTATTAATTGTGGAGC
>CAXYUL010000333.1:0-1985 GCA_964292095.1 uncultured Bacteroidales bacterium
TATCGTACACATGGGTTAATATGAAGTCCTATAATGGGAATGGAATAGGACGCTTATTATCTATTTTTACTTTCGTTTTTAATTTATGCTATAATTCAAAATGGCTTTTAAATGGTTTTAAACCAGATATTATCATAGCATCGTCAACTTATCCTTTAGATAATATTCCTGTAAATAAAATCGCCAAAAAATATAAAGTAAAATTTATATATGAAGTCCATGATTTATGGCCATTATCTCCAGTTGAGTTGGGGGGAATGTCTAAATACCACCCTTTTATACAAATTATGCAATATGCTGAGAATTACGCCTATAAAAATGTTGATGCAGTGGTTTCAATGTTACCTAAATCTGAGGAACATATGATATCTCATGGATTAGCTAATGGTAAGTTCCACTGTATCCCAAATGGGATAGTTGTATCAGATTGGGGTAATCCGATGGATATTCCAAAAGAACATAAATCATTATTTAGTTCCTTGAAAAATAATAATAAACTAATTGTAGGTTTTGCTGGTGCACACGGAATAGCAAATAGCCTTAAGGCTATAATTGATGCTGTTAATAAATTAAATGATAAAAATGTTGAATTGGTATTGGTTGGAACTGGGCAAGAAAAGAATAATTTGATTACTTATGCTCAGAATGCTAATATGAAAAATGTGCATTTTTTACCACCGATTAACAAGTTAGCTATTCCTACGTTATTAAAGGAAATGGATATTTTATATATTGGTTTGCAAAAGCAGTCTTTATTTAGATTCGGAATAAGCCCTAATAAAATTTTTGATTATATGATGGCTGCTAAACCTATAATTCAAGCTATAGATGCTGGAAATAACATAGTAGAGGAGGCTAATTGTGGTTTATACGCAGAGCCAGAAAATGTTGAGGATATTGCTAATGCTATATTAAAAATTAAGGCTATGTCTATAGAAGAGAGAGAAAAATTAGGTAAAAATGGGCGTGATTTTGTTTTAAAGAATCACACGTACACTGTACTTTCCGAAAAGTTTTTAAAAATAATGGAAAATCTAATAAAATAATGAAAATAGTTACAATAATAGGAGCAAGGCCTCAATTTATTAAGGCGGCTGTGGTAAGTAGAGCATTTGCTGCAAATGATGATATACAAGAGGTAATTGTACATACAGGACAGCATTTTGATACAAACATGAGTGATGTTTTTTTTGAAGAAATGTCTATTCCTAAACCAAATTACAATCTTAATATTAATGGTTTGGGGCATGGCGCAATGACTGGACAGATGCTTGAAAAGATTGAAGAGGTGTTGTTAAAAGAAAATCCTGATTGGGCTCTTGTATATGGTGATACCAATTCAACTTTAGCAGGAGCATTGGCAGCTAAGAAACTTCATATAAAATTGGCACATGCTGAGGCAGGACTTAGGTCGTTTAATATGAATATGCCAGAGGAAATTAATAGGATACTTACTGATAGAATTAGTGATATATTATTCTGTCCTACTGAGCAAGCTATTAATAACCTCGTTAAAGAAGGCTATGAGAACCTTTTTACTAAGGTGGTTTGTAATGGAGATGTTATGCAAGATGCAGCCATTTTCTATTCTGATAAATGCAGAATACCAGAAGTAAATATCCCAGAAAATTTTATACTTTGTACAACTCATAGGGCTGAGAATACAGATGATGAGCTAAGATTAAAGAATATATTTGTGTCCTTAGAAAAGATATCAGAGAAGAATCCTGTTGTACTTCCTCTACACCCTAGAACTAGGGACAAGTTAAGAGGAATTAAATATGATTTTAGTTCTAGTAATATTTGTTTTATAGATCCTGTTGGCTATTTAGAGATGGTTTATCTTTTAAAAAATTGCGAATTAGTAATGACAGATAGTGGTGGACTACAGAAAGAGGCCTATTTCTTTGGTAAATATTGCATTACAATGCGTGATGAGACAGAGTGGGTAGAGTTAGTGGAGAATAGATTTAATGTTCTTGTTG
>CAXYUL010000334.1:0-1975 GCA_964292095.1 uncultured Bacteroidales bacterium
TTCCAATAATTTGCGTAAACTGTGAACCAAAATCTAAAATAATAACCTTTTCTGTCATTTGTATGTTTTTTTTTATTTTTTATCAAGTAAAATATATCAACTATTTAATAGATATTAGCTATTAAATGTATTAAAATCAACTAGATAGGCTAGGCCTATGTAGCGGATTTTAAATATAGTTATTTACAATCTGTTAAAAAAATATGAAATTTTGCACAAAAATAGAACAAAAAAAGTAATTATTACCTACTTTTGCAGCTCAATTATGCAAAAAATAAGAAACATAGCAATTATTGCTCACGTAGACCACGGTAAAACAACCTTAGTGGATAAAATGATTCTTCAGGCGCTACTTACACGTACTGCAGAGAAAAATGGTGAGCTTATTCTAGATAACAATGATCTAGAACGTGAGAGAGGTATAACAATTCTAGCAAAGAATGTTAGTGTACCTTACAAAGATTATAAAATCAACATCATAGATACTCCTGGACATGCCGATTTTGGAGGTGAGGTTGAGAGAGTGTTGAATATGGCAGACGGTGTGCTGTTATTGGTTGATGCTTTTGAAGGTACAATGCCTCAGACTAGGTTTGTGCTACAAAAAGCAATAGAAATGGGTAAAAAACCTGTTGTGGTTATTAATAAGGTTGATAAGCCAAATTGCCGTCCCGACGAGGTAAATGAGCAAGTTTTTGATTTAATGTTTACTTTAAATGCAACAGAAGATCAATTAGACTTTAAGACAATTTACGGAAGCGCTAAACAGGGTTGGATGTCTAAAGATTGGAGAAAACCCACTAAAGATATAATAGCATTGTTAGATACCATACTAGAGGAAATTCCAGCTCCAGAGGTTATAGAGGGTACGCCACAGATGTTAATATCATCGCTAGAGTATTCTCCCTATGTAGGCAGAATAGCAGTGGGGAGGGTAAAAAGAGGTGATCTTAAAGCAGGCCAGCCTATAACATTATGCAAAAGAGATGGCAGTAAAGAGAGGTCTAGAATTAAAGAGTTAATGGTGTTTGATGGACTAGGAAAGACCAAGGTAGATAAAGTTGAGTGTGGAGATATTTGTGCTGTAGTGGGGATAGAGGGTTTTGAGATAGGTGATACTATTGCTGATTATGAAAATCCAGAGGCTTTACCTCCAATTTCTGTGGATGAGCCAACAATGAGTATGCTTTTTTGTATAAATGATTCACCATTTTTTGGAAGAGACGGTAAATTTGTTACTTCCCGACACTTAAAAGAGCGTTTAGATAAAGAGCTAGAGAAGAATTTAGCTTTAAGGGTAAAGGATGGTTTAACTTCGGACTCATTTATTGTGTACGGAAGGGGTGTGTTACATCTCTCTGTGCTAATAGAAACGATGAGGAGAGAGGGATTTGAATTGCAAGTAGGACAACCTAAAGTTCTAGATAAAAATATAAATGGAGTTAGGTGCGAGCCTATAGAGCATTTGACTATAGACTTACCAGAGGATATGGTTGGAAAGGCAATTGAGATAACTACTAGAAGAAAAGGTATGCTTCTTCATATGGAGCACAGAGAGGAGAGAGTTCATTTAGATTTTGATACCCCAGCTAGAGGAATTATTGGTTTACGTAGTAATATGTTAACTGCTACAGCAGGAGAAGCAGTAGTTGCGCATAGATTCAAAGGATATGAACCATATAAAGGGGAGATAGAAAAAAGAACAAATGGTTCTTTGGTTGCTATTGAAACAGGAACATCTATAGCTTATTCTATGGATAAGCTTCAGGATAGAGGTAAGTTCTTAATTTTCCCTGGAGAGGAAATTTATGCAGGGCAAGTTGTTGGAGAGCATAGTAGAATGGATGATCTTAATGTTAATATATGCAAAACAAAGAAACTTACTAATGTAAGGGCATCTGGTACAGATGATAAAGCGGTTCTTCCGCCACCTTTACAGTTTAGATTAGAGGAGATGTTAGGGTATATTCAGGAG
>CAXYUL010000335.1:0-1972 GCA_964292095.1 uncultured Bacteroidales bacterium
TAATAAATTAACACAATTAGAGATGGTGTAGCTTTTACCGTCTTCTGGTAGGTCAGCTATACTAGAAACTTTACCGCTACTTAATAAATCATAAGCAGGAATTTGATAATTATTTACAGCAGCATTTTTAAAGTAAAAATGATAGCAATATCCACCAGGGCTAAAACATACTATATCACTGGCACTAATAGGATCATCAAAAAACCATTGGTTATACTCTCTTGCTTGCGACATATCAGATAATGAGAATGTTAGCATTCCACTTTCACTCATAGGCATAATTAAATAATTAATATCCTTTTCGCCAGTAAGCTCGTTAAGATAACTAAAATCTGTAAAATAAGACAGAGCTTTTGGTTTACCAGCAAGAGGGTGACCGTAAAATTCTGTTATAGCATTCTTTGTTGCAGGTTTTGTATCATAGTGTATATCCATTTCTGTATCACCTTGCTCTGTTTCTTTTAGCAAATAATAAGCTCTAGAAAATGGTGATGTTACCTCTACTACCGATGTTGCAAATTTTGCTAAACCTGTTTTTTTGTTTATTGCCTTAAATTGTAGATCGTATGATCCAGGTTTATACTTTAGGGCAAGATCTAATTTGCCTTCTGTAGAAATAGTGTCTATTTTATATTTATAGTAGCCACCTTGTTCTCTATAAATTAGTGTCCAATAATAATCATAGTCTAGGTTATTATCTTCGCTAATTAATTTAGGCTCTATCACTAAAATTTCTACAAAAGAAGATACAGAATATTGCTTTTCTATATCCTTTATTTCAAAATCAGAAATTTTGGAATAATCATAATTTCCAAGGTCTTTTACGCATGAGCCAAAGCAGGCAATTGCCAGTAAAAGAATAGATATATATTTTTTCATAATAGTCATAATTTAATTATTTGTAGTCAGTTGGTTGATTATATAGAACGAACCTTACTATCTCTCCTTGTGCTCCTGGCTTAGCAGGGTCTTCTCTTAGTACATCTTGTCCTAGTTCTTCTCTCTTTTTGTTATATTCTACTAAACGCTGAGTATAATAGCTAGATAGATATGTGGTGTAGCCCATATCTACAGAATATGGATTGGCAAATAAATCTGCGAACCACTGTTCATTAATTTTCCAGCTAGAATTATTTATCATAAATTCTAATTTTTTAGGGCCATATTTACCTAAAAAGTAGTACTGTCCAGTACCATTCCAATATTTAGGTTTAGTAAGTATATCTGAAATTTCTAATATTCTATATTTATGTGCATCATATCCCTCAGTAAAGAACTCGTTATTCTCAACTTCCAATTTTATATAGTATTTAGAAGTTTTTAATGTTGCGTCTCTATTAATAATTACAGGAAATAATTGGCTGTTTTTACCAGGAGCTATACTCATGTAGCTTGCTACTTTAGTATCTTTAAATGGAACATAGTGCTTACCTGCTTCGGCATCCAATAATTGAATATCTTCCTCTATGTTTCTGTACTCCTTTAAGTCTTGTTTAGTAATAGGAACTTGTTTTATTGTAAATTTTCTTTCTACATCGGAAAGGAAACCAATAGTTCTAACATCTACCCAAATTGTATCTTGTGTAAATGACTCGTGTTCGTACACAAAGGTATAACGCTTTACAGAGTCATCAACAGTACCATATTGGTTTTTGTCGTATTCAAAACCAAGTCTGTTGTCGGGAGAACTATATACAGGTAATTTCTCTGTACAAGAGTATAATAAAACTCCCATATATAAGCTAAGTAAATATTTTATATATTTCATAAGTGTGTTCTTTGTTAATTATTTTTTGATTTCGCTCTTTGGTACAGGCATAATATAATTGACCTCTAGTATCTTAGCATTAGACCATAGCATTTTTGAACTATTTAAACGTTTGTAGGTAAAGAACATTTGTCCTTCTGCAAAAAACTCTCTTCTATACTCATTTAATATTTCTTCTTTTGCCGATTCAATTCCTTCAAAACC
>CAXYUL010000336.1:0-1944 GCA_964292095.1 uncultured Bacteroidales bacterium
CGCATCCCGACCTTCAACTATTAAGTAGTGTGGCCAAACCAATTTCTACAACTGAGGAGTATTCGCAGTGGAAGATGGCAGGCTTTTTTGCGAGGTTAACTTATACACTTAAAGAGAGATATATATTTACTGGAACTATTAGACATGATGGTTCTTCTAGGTTTGGTAAAGGTAATTTATGGGGAACCTTTCCTTCTATTTCTTTTGCGTGGAGAATGAAAGAGGAGAGTTTTTTAAAGGATATTAAGTGGTTAAATGACCTTAAGATACGAGCAAGCTATGGCGTAACTGGAAATGCTAATATTGGCGATTATGTTTCGTCTCGTTTATACGGAGCTAATAATGGCTATGATGGGAGTGCTGGAGTAAGTCCTACATCTATAGGTAATTATAAACTTTCTTGGGAGAAGAAACATTCAAAGAATATTGGAATAACCGCAGGATTTTTTGACGGAAGAATAAGTACTAGCATAGATTTATATATGGATGATACTAAAGATTTATTGTATGATAGGGTTATTCCTCAAACATCAGGTTTTAGTATAATACCATCTAATATGGGTGGCGTTAGAAACAAAGGCCTTGATGTTCAGTTAAATACAATAAATTTTGACGGCGGATTTTTTAAATGGGAAACTGCTATAAATATTTCTTTATTAGATAATAAAATTACTGAGCTACAAGATGGATTGCAAGAATTGGGACAATATAAAGTTGGGAAATCAATTACTGCAAATTATGTTTATAAATGGGCTGGAGTAAATACATCAGACGGACGTCCTATGTATTACGATAAAGATGGCTATATTACCTATAATCCTAGTTTAGAGGATAGATATTGGATTAAAGGAAGCGATCCAACTTTTTTTGGTGGAATGGATAATAGCTTTACTATAGGGAACTTTAATATATCTTTCTTTATTCAGTTCCAGCGTGGGGCAGTTAAATACTGGAGTGATAAAACAGTGTTAATAGGTCAGGCAGCTGACAATAACTTATTAGTTGATATTTATGATCATTATTGGAAAAAACCAGGTGACGTAACATGGGTGCCACAACCTGTTATAGATGGAGCTTATCCTGGCAATCCCCTTAATTATGATTCAAATTCAGATCCAGGTATAAGCTTAATTTATGAGTCTACAGATTTTATAAAATTAAAAAACGTAAATGTAAGCTATAACTTACCTACTAAGATTGCAAAAAAATTAAGAATTTCTAATGCTCAGATATTTGTAAACGCTTATAACTTACTAACATCAACCCCATATAGAGGTTATGATCCAGAGTCAGTAGGTAATGATAGGGGTATTTATCCTCAGTCTAAAAGTTATAGCTTAGGAATTAAAGTTAACTTCTAAAAAATAAACTCATGAAACATTTAAGAATAATATTTTTAGTTACGGGTATTCTTTTAGCTGCACAATCATGTGATAGCTTGCTAGAAGTAAAAACTAAACATGCTTTGCCCGAGAGTAAGGTTAAAACACAAGAAGGTTGCGAGGGCCTAATAATTGGAGTTTATGACCTTATGCAAGATGTTAACTATTTAGGAAGAGATTTTATTTGTATTCCAGAAGTTTTAGCAGATAATTGTTTGCCATCTCCAAGTTCTACAAAATACATTGGTCAATATTATTTTCAGGCTTATCGTAATATGGATATATGGGAGGTGGCATATAAGCAGATAGACGCACTAAATGAAGCTCTATTTTATTTAGAGCAGTTGGAACAAACAAAAAAGGTACAAGCTTTAAGCGGCGAGGCTTTATTTTTAAGAGCATACAATTACTTTAATCTTGCAAATGTTTATGGGCGTTTACCAAAGCATCTTGTTAATGATTTTAGTCTATCTGTTCCACTTGTAACCAAGCCTTTTTTTAATGAATCGGGAAATATAGGAGAGGAGGCTCTTATTCCTAGGGCAAATGTAGAAACAGTATA
>CAXYUL010000337.1:0-1943 GCA_964292095.1 uncultured Bacteroidales bacterium
TATAATTGGGAAAGAAGCATCATTTAATACAGCATAACCAGCAGCCACTAATAAAACTGGGGAAAGTCTAGTATATCTAATAAATTGGTTAGGAGCATCTCCCCTTTGCCCAGCATTATCTTTATTTTTATACTCACTAGGATAAGCCCATATTAGAACAGGTAGAGGCCCATTTTCTTTTTTATAACCTGCCGGTAAATAAAGAGTTCCACTTAATTTAACTCCATCTTTACGTGTATATTCTATTACTTGTTTAGAAACACCTTGCATAGATGGGTAGGGATCCGCAAAATATGTAAGCTGTTGAAGAGTTTTTTTCTTAATATTTCTTAGATAGTAATTAGGATTTTGAGTATTACTCTCTCTCATAGTAATTAAATCTCCCTTACTTAGATCTATAAAATCCATTATATTTTCAAAATAAGGATTCTCTGATTGCCACAAGCGTTTGCTAGTTTTAGCCTTTAAATTGTACGAATCTAAAAATGGAAGTGCTCCTTGTGGAGAATAACCTTTACCTTTAAAGTAGATGGTTTTATATTTGTCGGGAGTAAAAACTACTCTTTGCCCTAATTCGTTAGTTTGTGTTACAAAATCTCCTTTATCTGCATAAAGATCCTCTGTGCTTTGGTGATATAAAATAGAGCGCACACTTTGGTTAGAAGGATTTATGTATAAGCATTTTTCCATTCTTGTTGCAAAATCATACATTAAAACAAATGCATTATTTGCATCTCCCCAAACAACATCACTAAAACGATATTGAGTTTTTGCTAATTGACTTGGTTTTGCTGTAAAAGGGGCAGCAAGGGTCATTAGTATATCCCTATTTTCTACTTCTAATTTACCATCACCACCATCTAATGGCTCAACCCAATATAATGTTGCAGGCATATCTGCTCTCCAACCATAGGCTCTTGGATATGGCGAAGTAGAGTTTTTACTAATAAAATCTGTCTCTATGAGAGGCTTAGTATAAATATTCTTTACCTCTTTGGTTTTAATATTTATAACTTTTGTTGTAGTAGGAAAATATGTGTAAGGCACTACATAAGAATATGGAGTAGAAATTTCTTGCATTAGTAAGTACTCTCCATTTGGAGAATAATTAAGCATAGGAATTATTCCTGCCTCTGCAAGCTTGTTTACACTGCCATCTTCTATAGATACAGATAAAATTTCTGAACTTGCATAATAATCAAACTGTAAACAACTGTATTTGTCTATAAGTAAATCTTGGTATGTTCTAGCAGGTGTGCTTTTACCTTCACTTGTTTGAATAACAGGTGCTATTGCTCCTGCTACGTTAAGAGGAGCTGCACCTCTATCCTTAGGAATAAAGGCAGCTACTATACTTTTTGAATCTGGTGCCCATTGTATCATTCTAGAACCAAAGAATAGATTTAAAGGAGTATTTGATAATTGTTTAGCACTTAGATTTGCAGCATCTACAAGCCATAAATAAACTCCATTTTCTTGTTCTACAGTTGCTAATAAATACTTAGCATTAGGTGCCCAAATTACAGACAAAATATTAACGTCATTTGTAAAGCCTTTTACTACTCCCTCGTTAATAGGATTTCCTTTTATTGCTTTAATCTCAATACCTTTAATCTTTGTCTTATATTTTGGAGCATTGGTGTTTTGTAATGTTCTTACGCCGGCTAATTTAAGTTCCTCTTTTGATTGCTCTTCTATACTAGGAATATCGCTAATAGACAAGACTGCAAATGCCTGTTTATTAGGACTTAGCATAATACTAGGTGTAGCCGGAGCTAGAATTAGGTCCTCTATTGCCTTTGGAGGCCTTTGATACTTAAGATCTTGAGAATATGCCATATTACAACATAAAAGTAAAGCAGCAGCTGCAATAATTCCTTTTACATAAAAGTATTTAAATTTATTTTTCATTAAATTTAAGGTTAAAAATAACATTCATAGAA
>CAXYUL010000338.1:0-1941 GCA_964292095.1 uncultured Bacteroidales bacterium
TAACATCTGTTATACCTGTATAATCCTGCTTTTCCTTTCCACTTTGCCATAATTTTTGTTTTCTTATTAGGTCTAACTCTCGTAAAGCAACTATATGAGGAGGATCTTTAACAATAGCTTTTCCAAAAAAGTCTTTGTTCTCTCTTCTGTATTTTATATACCTAAAAATAACATAGGCAATAATTAAAATAAGAATAAAACCTATAAGCCACGGAATCACCTCTTGTATAGTAATAGGATATTTTATTTGGCCTTTAATATCAAAAGGTTTAAAAGAGCTTGTATCTACTGCCACCGATGCTACTTTTAAAAATGGGCTCCCTAACTTTAATGTATCGGGAAGATTATCTTTACCTATAACAACAATAATTGGAGAAGGCAACTTGTAGTAACCAGAATCAAAAGAAGTAAGCATTAGCTTTGCCTCTAGCTCACTTATACCGTTCTTTATAGAAATTGTATCTAATTTAAAATCTAGCAGAACCTCCAACTTTTGTGGGTCGCTATACAAACTATCATTTATAATGCTTAAGCTATCCCTTGTACTAAGTTGCTGTCCATAAGGCAATAACAGCACTTTATTATCTTGTGCAACAGTAAAAACCGTATTCCAAATCACCCTGTCGCCAACTAAAATTGAATCCTTAGAAAGTTTAGAACTCTTAATATTTATAGCGCTTTGTGTATTTGTTGTTTGTCCATGCAATATATTAAATGCAAAGCAAATAGCTATGATAGAAATAAATACCTTTTTATACATATTAATTATTTTGTCTTATATAACTTATCTATGTCTAAATAACTGTAATAAGCCTTTTACATAATCGTCATTAGTACATATACTCACATTATCTACATTAAACTTATTAAAAAGCTGCTTTGCCTGCAAATAAGCATCCTCTCCCCACTTTGTATAAGCTTCTCTCATTTTTTTGTTTGATGTATCAACCCAAGTTTCTTTACCAGTTTCTGCATCTCTCACTTTTACAAGCCCTATATTAGGAATCTGGCGTTCTTTAGGATCAAAAATATTAATAACAGAAATATCGTGTCTATTAATGGCAATTTTAAGAGCCTCCTCATACCTAGGTTTACTTTGCTCGGCAACGTCTAATAAATCAGATAATAGAAAAGCTGTACATTTACGTTTTATAGCATTAGTTAAAAATCTTAGAGCTTCTGATATGTCTGTTCCATCAAATTGAGGCTTAATTTCTAGTAACTCCCTAATTATTCTCAACAAGTGACTCCTACCTTTTTTGGGAGGAATAAATTTTTCCACTTTTGAACTAAAGAAAAGCGCACCAACTTTATCGTTATTAATAGACGCAGAAAACGAAAGAACTGCAGCAATTTCGGCTATTAGCTCTCTCTTTGTTTTTTCTGTTGTACCAAATATTCCAGAAGAACTTATATCTACCAGCAACACAACTGTCATTTCTCTCTCCTCTTCAAACACCTTAATATAAGGCGAATGTAGCCTTGCAGTAACGTTCCAATCCATATTTCTAACATCATCTCCAAACTGGTATTCTCTAACTTCGCTAAAAGCCATACCCCTACCCTTAAAAGCAGAATGGTACTCTCCGGCAAAAATCTGATGCGATAGCGACTTTGTCTTAATCTCTATTTTTCTAACTTTTTTTAATAAATCATTATCCATTGTTTAGTAATGTCTTCTTTACCTATTATAATTAAATAAACTTGGAGCATAAATAAATGCTTAAATACTAATACCCAATTATATAAGTTTATGGAACTTCTATAGTATTCATTATATCTGTAATAATATTCTCTGTGCTAACATTCTCTGCCGCATGGACGAACAGAACACAGCAGAGCAGGCCGTCGGCGCCCCCGCGCCGAAGAACAGCCCCAAGGCCAGGATGATGACCCGCGCGGCCGTCCGCCACGCGGCGCCTTTCTTCCTGTGGATCGGCA
>CAXYUL010000339.1:0-1914 GCA_964292095.1 uncultured Bacteroidales bacterium
TTGTAACAAAGATAAGGTTGACTATGAGCAGCCATTTATAAAGGTAAACCCAAGTACTTTAAATGTTGAATCTGCTGCCAGCGAGCAAATCATTTCTGTTAATTCTAATAGAGATTGGACAGTAGAGATTATTTCCGATGCCGAAACATCTTGGATAAGTTCTAATCTAAAACAAGGCGAGGCAGGACCAGTAGAGTTAAAGCTATCAATATTATCTAATGATGGCTACGATAGAGAGGCTACTATAAAGATTAAAACATCTACTTTGTATGAGGCTGTAAGGATTATTCAAAAAGGAGCTAAGAAATCTGAGGGAGTAAAAGAGTTTAAAGATGATTTTTCTTCTATAACAGATCCAAATGTTGCTTATGCTAGTACAGATTGAACTTTCTACAGCTCCGATGCCGATGTTGCAAATGGCTTTAAAACAGGAACATTTACAAATACGCAAACAAATATCACTGATAAATACATTCAGATTGCTCCATTTAAATCTTCTAATGCAACAGTTACAGCTTTTGCTAAAATGCCATCATTAAATGTAGCTGAGGCTAGTACTAAAATGTTTAGCTTTGCTTTAGCTTGGTATGCTAAGACTCCCGACAATTCTAAATTTGAAGTAGTGGTTTCGCAAGATTTTACAGGCGATTTTACAAAAGCTAAGTGGGACATAGTAAAAGATGCAACTCCTGCAGCTAATGCTCCATACAACGATTGGAATATTATAAATGTAGATCTATCTGCATATAGTACTTCTAAAAATTTGCATATAGCTTTTAGATTTACAGGGAAAGCAAATACTTACAGATTAGATGATGTTAAATTTGGCTACAAGGCAGAGGCAACTGTAAAAACAGGAGCAGCTGGAGATATTACCAAAACGAGTGCTACAATATCTGCTAATACCTACACTGCTGGTTCTGATGCTATTACAGAAGTAGGTGTTGCAATTAAAACTAGCGGAGAATACATATATAAGAGCGCTGCATCTGTTAGCTCGCCTTTCCAAGTAGCTCTTAGTGGATTAACGGCAAACACTACTTATACTTTTGCAGCCTATGTTAAAGTTGGCGGACAATATATTTTAGGAGAAGCTTCTACATTTACAACATTATCTGATTACACAGAACCCACTACAGTTAAATACTTTAAAGAAGATTTTAGCACTATAAAAGATGCTAATGTGGCCTTCTCTAGTGAACAATGGGTATTTTTCTCAACAGATTCAGATGTTAAAAATGGCTTTAAAACAGGTGTTTATAATACCGATAAATATATTCAGATTGCTCCTTTTAATTCTACACTTAATACAGTTAGCGCCTACGCAATGCTAGCTCCATTAAACATTAAAGATGCAGATTCAAAGAAGCTTACCTTTAGTTTAGCTTGGTATTATAAAACGGCAG
This sequence comes from uncultured Bacteroidales bacterium, assembly GCA_964292095.1. Lineage (GTDB taxonomy): Bacteria > Bacteroidota > Bacteroidia > Bacteroidales > UBA932 > Egerieousia. Next base: position 1,407 of record CAXYUL010000339.1, read on the forward strand.
ACGCTTCTAAGTTTGAGGTAGTAGTTTCTGAAAACTTTAAAGGAGATTTTAATTCTGCAACTTGGACAGTAGTTAAGGATGCTACTTTTGCATCATCTGATAAAACAAACACATGGGTAGACCATAGTGTAGACCTTTCTGCTTATGCTGCAAAGACTAAGATATACCTTGCTTTTAGGTACACAGGTAAGGCAAATACTTATAGATTAGACAATATAGAGTTTGGTGCAAAAACTGATGATCCATCTAAAGCGGTGCTAAAATCAATATCTGATATAAGAGCTCTTAAATCTCTAGCACAAGCAAATAAAAATACTTATACTATTCCCGACAATTGGAAGATTAAGGGCGTAGTGGTATCTGATAAAGATGTTGCCAATGTTAACAGTAAGAGCTTAGTAATCCAAGATGGAACAAATGCAAATAGCGGAATTACAGTTAGGTTTACAGCTAACCATAGTTTTGCAAAAGGAGATGAGGTAGAAGTTGAACTAATGGGCGGAAAATT
>CAXYUL010000340.1:0-1906 GCA_964292095.1 uncultured Bacteroidales bacterium
GCTATTTCTGAATTACTTGATGCCCAAGTAACTTTATTAGAAGAAGCATTTTCTGGAAGGGTGGTAGCCAGTAATGTTTCTGATGTTCCTATTGTCAATATTAGTGTGGTTTTATTTAGACTTATACTTTCAACTGGTACTTGATCTTTTGTACACTGCAAAAATATAGTCATAAATAATAAATACATAATGAGCATATGTAAATTTTTTACCTGTTTCATAATTTTTTAAGTGAAATTAAAATTTATATAATTCTACAAAGGTAATAGTTAATAATAATCATTACCTTCGTAGAATTAAAAATATATTGTAAACTTACAGCATCATAATATGACAAACTAAGAAATATCTGTATAAATAACATGCGAACAACTAAATAAACTTATAATATAAATCATATCTAATATGCTAATATCAAGATAGTTATAATAATAATTTTTACTTATGGCTAATTTGCTTTTTTGTTATCTATATTTTTATCATATTTGTGAATAAGGAAGTGCTCTTGTATAATGGAGTAAGAAGTTATCTTGCAGCTCTAAAGGCTTTTATATTACTTTCTACTACTTCCTCACCTTTTCTTGCAAAAATTCTTCTAATCCCATCCTCAAATTTAGAAACTTCTATTCCTAATAAATGAGCGCAAGCGCCTAGTAATACTATGTTAGCGCCACGTGGGTTACCTACTTCTTGAGCTAGTTTATCAACATCTACTAATATAACATTTTTCATTGCTTTTAGCTCGTTGATTATTGCCTCTTTTTCTGGGTAATTAGGAATATTTATAAAAGGTTCTGTGTTTGTAACAATCCAACCATCTTTTGATAAATAAGGAAGGTATCTTAGTGCTTCCATTGGCTCTAGTGAGATTATTAAATCTGCACCACCTTTTGCTATAAGATCTGAGTTAATAGGGCTTGAGCTTATTCTTAGGTTAGATTGAACATCTCCACCTCTTTGGCTCATTCCGTGAACTTCTGCTTGTTTAATGTGTAGGCCCTCTTTTAGAGCAGCTTCTCCAATAACTGTTGCAATTGATAGAATACCTTGTCCGCCTACTCCAGCTAAAATTATATCTTTTTTCATGTTTTTATTTTTTTGTCGGGAATAAAATTATTCTGTTTTTTTTGCTTTTAAGTGACGTTTGAAAGTTTGTATACATTCTCTGCGTGGAATGATAACAGAAAGTCCTTTGTATTCAATCTCTTCTTTTATGATTCCTTTTATTTCTTCCATATTTTTAGCAAGAGGAACTACTACTCTAATGTGTTCTGGTGCTACTCCTACAGCTTTGCAGATAGCCTCTAATTTGTTGGTTCCAGCAGAATCTTGACCACCTGTCATACCTGTTGTTAAGTTGTCTGATATTACTACAACAATATTTGCATTTGCGTTTGCTGCGTCTAATAAACCAGTTATGCCCGAGTGGGTAAAGGTTGAGTCGCCAATAACAGCTACGCAAGGGTATAGTCCAGCATCAGCTGCGCCTTTTGCCATTGTTATTGATGCTCCCATATCTATGGTTGAGTCTATTGCTCTAAATGGAGGAAGTGCTCCTAATGTGTAACAACCTATATCGCTAAATACTTTGTGCATAGGATATTCTTTTAGGGCTTCGTTAAGAGAATTGTATACATCTCTGTGTCCGCAACCTTGACAAAGGGCAGGTGGACGTGCAACTACGTTTGCACTTGCTTCAAATGTAGGAAGTGGTGAGATACCTAAAGCTGCTCTTACAGAATCTGGGGTTAGTTCTCCTGTTCTTGGAAGTGCGCCACTTAAACGTCCTAGAACTTTACATTTACTCGGAAGTACGCCTTTAACCATCTCTTCTACAAGAGGTTGTCCTTCTTCCATTATAAGTAAACTCTCACATTCTTCTGCCATTTTGTTAATAATATCTGTA
>CAXYUL010000341.1:0-1906 GCA_964292095.1 uncultured Bacteroidales bacterium
GGATTATGCGTCCCCTGCTGTGCTCAAATTTTTAGGCCAGGTGAGGCAGAAATATCTTGTGGATCTGGAGATTTTAGTATAGCCCTATTTAAGAAGGGCATTAAAGTATGTGGAATAGACATCTCTAGCCAAATGCTAGAAGTAGCTAAAATAAAAACAAAAAAACTATTAAATAAAAGGGGGAAATTAAATAGTAATGTAGCATCAATCGCTCCAGAATATATAATTGGAAATGCAGAGTGTCTCAATTTTAAAGATAGAGAGTTTGACGCCATTACAATAGCTTTTGGAATAAGAAATTTTAATAAAAGGGATATTTGCTTAAAAGAAATCTATAGGGTAATAAAACCTGGCGGGCATCTTGCAATTTTAGAGTTTGCTGCCCCAAAAAACAAATTAATCAAATATTTCTATAATTTATATTTTAAAAACATACTCCCATTTATAGGGAGGCTTATTTCTAAAGACAAAAGTGCCTATAAGTACTTAGTAGAATCTGTAGAAAATTTCCCCAAATATGAGGATTTCTGCAAAGAAATTAAAGCAGCAAATTTTAAAGATATAAAATATAAAAAATTAAGCTTTGGAATTGCAACCCTATATACTGCAAGTGTTTAGAAAAATAATATAATGACACATCAGAGTGTTTGGCAAATTATTTCGGCTGTCCTTTACGCTATGAATATGGGACTAGCTGTTTATATTGCCACAGCCATGATTCTTAAAAAGAGAGACCCTGTTAAAACTCTTTCTTGGGCTGTGGTCCTTATTCTTTTACCTTATATCGGAGTAGTTTTATTCTTGTTTTTTGGCCAAAATTTTAGAAAAAGAAAGATCTTTGGTAGAAAAGGAGAAGCAGACTACAAACTTAGACGCAGTGTTTGTAACAGTCAAATTGAACTCTATACCAATAGTCCTCAACTACTTAGCCAAGAGCTCCGCCCATTTAAAAAGATTATTTTTCAGAATCTAAAAACAAGTAATACTCTATTAGAAAAAAATAGTAATTTAGCGTTTTTCTTTACTGGGCGAGATGCTCTAGATGCCATGTATGAGTGCATATCAAAGGCAAAAAGCTATATACACTTACAATCATATATAATTGAGAATGACAATATAAGCAGAAAGTTTAAAGATCTTTTAATAAAGAAAGCCAAAGAACGGGTAGAAGTTAGAATTCTATACGATGGAATAGGTGGCTATCATCTAAAAAAGAAAGAGTTGAAAACACTTATAGACAACGGCATAGAGGTTCTAAATTTCTCTCCTGTTAGATTTCTTTTACCAACATTTAAGCTCAATTACCGTAACCATAGAAAAATTCTTATAGTTGATGGAAAATATGGATTTTTGGGAGGAGTAAATATTGCAGACCGCTACTACTACGGTACAGAAGAAGGAGATTGGCACGATACTCACATAAAGGTTGAAGGGGAGTCAATTTTTTCACTACAAACAAGTTTTCTTTTAGATAGGTACTTTGTTATCAATAGAAAGTTAAAAAAGAAGAAATACTATAATCCAAATGCTGGCCAACCTATATTTTTAAATTCAGAAAAGAGCTTCTATTCACAAACAATCACAAGTGGGCCAGATAGTAATTGGGCAAATATTATGCAATGCTATTTAGGAGCAATCTCAGCTGCAAATAATCATATATACATAGTTACTCCCTATTTTATGCCCAACGAATCTATTCTAAATGCAATAAAGATTGCTGCTCTTGGAAATATAGATGTTAGAATTATGCTTCCCGACAAATCTGATACAAAAATTACTCATTGGGGAACTATGTCATATGTACAAGAACTCTTAGAGGCCCGAGTTAAAGTATATTTCTTTAAAAATGGGTTCAATCATTCTAAAGTAATAAGTATTGGTGGCAAAATGTGCATTGTTGGTTCGG
>CAXYUL010000342.1:0-1893 GCA_964292095.1 uncultured Bacteroidales bacterium
ATTAATTTTGTAATACCTATCCTCCTGATGCAGAACTGCAATTGTTTTTGTTCCGCTCATATTTTGCCACCTATATATCTTATTTATAACTGCTAAAAAGGCCGCTGATGCTTTCAAATTATTTAAATCTGCATTAACACCCTCTATGAGAGGAATACGTACATTCATGTTTGCACCTAATCTTGCTAATAATTTAAAATTACTAAGAATAAGTTCATTAGAAACGCCTGTATATTTCTTATGTAAAGCAGAATCCATTAATTTTAAATCTACTAAAAATAAATCACTTTTTTTAGAAGCTGCTTCAACAACATTAGCTGAGGCATATAAACTTGTATCTATTGCACGGTGATATTTTTCTATAGCACAAGCATCTAAAATCTTAAATAAAAAATCTGGATGCATAAGGGGCTCTCCTCCACAAAAAGTTACTCCTCCTCCAGAAGAATCAAAAAATGCCTCCTCTTTCCTAATTTCTTCCATAATCTGCTTTACACTCATAAGCTTCCCTGCCATTTCCATAGCTCTAGCCGGACAAACATTTGCACACTTACCACAAGAGACACAAAGCGAATTATCAATTAGCAAAGATTCCTTCCCTTTTTTGATAGCACCATTAGGACAAATAGCAATACAGGCCCCACAAGCAATGCACCTATTAGCCGTATATAAACGATTAGCATATGGCTTAATACCCTCTGGATTATGACACCAGGCACAATTAAGCGGACAAGCTTTTAAAAATATAGTTATCCTAATTCCTGGTCCGTCGTTAATTGAATACCTCTTAATTTGAAAAATAAGAGCTTCATTAGAAATAGTTTTAATCATAGCAAACTAGTTAAAACGATTCATTTTCGCTTCTGTGTATAATTTCCTCTTGATAGTCTAAATTCATATCATTAAAATAATCGCTATAACCAGCCATACGAACCATTAAATCTCTGTAATTCTGAGGATTTACCTGTGCATCTCTCAAAGTTTGGCTATCAACAATATTAAACTGAATATGATGACCGCCCATAGTAAAATAGCTCCTCACTAATTGCACTAACTTATTAATATCCTCTTCTTTTTTTAGTAATGAAGGCACAAATCTCTGATTAAGAAGGGTTCCACCGGTCTTTATCTGATCTAACTTACCCAAAGACTTAATAACCGAAGATGGCCCATTTATATCCGCACTTTGAGATGGAGATGTTCCATCAGAAATAGGCATAGTGGCTAGCCTGCCATTTACACTAGCACCCATAACCTTACCAAAATAAATATGGCACGTAGTAGAAAGCATATTCATGTGATATACACCACCTTTAATATTAGACTTACCATCAATGGAATTATATAAATCATTAAAAACTCTAACAGCTATAGAATCTGCATAATCTAAATCATTTCCAAAAAATGGGGTGTTATTAATTATCCTCTGTCTAAGCACTTGGTTATTGCTAAAATTATTAGATACAGCATTTAGTAAAGATGACATACTAATTGTCTTATCCTCAAACACATGCTTCTTTAAAACCGACAAACAATCAGTAACAGTACCAAGCCCAGTACATTGAATATAGCTAGTATTATATCTAGGGCCACCATCATAATAATCCTTAGCTTTCTTTACACAATCGTCTATTAATACAGACAAAAATGTTGCTGGAGCATATTTGGCAAACATCCTATCTATATAATTACTAACCAATATCTTCTGCAGCACTATATAATTTAACTGCTTCTTAAAGGCTGAGTACAATTCTTCAAAACTCTCAAACTTAGTGGCCTCTCCTGTTTCTATACTTACTTTTCTTCCCGACACAGGATCTAATCCATTGTTTAGGGTAATTTCCAAGATTTTAGGAACATTTAGGTATCCTGTAAGTAAGTATGCCTCCTTTC
>CAXYUL010000343.1:0-1892 GCA_964292095.1 uncultured Bacteroidales bacterium
ACTGAAGAACCAACTAAAGAGATAGTATTTAAGAAAATGGCTAACTAAAATTCTTATTTTTAGTTAGCCACCTTTAGACTAATAAATGTTTCAAATATATATAATACTACATAATTGTCTTAACATTAATTGCTTTTGGTCCTTTTGGAGTCATCTCAATATCGAAAGAAACTTTCTCATTTTGATGTAAAACTCTAAAACCGCCTCTCTCCTTAGGGATAATGTCTTTGTAATGAACAAAAACATCTTCTGAACCGGGTCTTACGATAATACCAAAACCTCTGCTTTCATTGAAAAATTTTACTGTGCCTTCTTGCATCTTAAAAAAAAATTAAATATTTGTGTGTCATATGACGTGCCAAAGGTAACATAATTATTTAATTATTATTCAATAATTTAATATTATTTCTTATTTATTTGTTTTAAATAAGAAAAGCCCAAATGATACTCTACTTAATCCAAACATTTATAATCTCGCCAATATACATTTTATGCATAGGGCTTTTAGAACGTTTCTCCTTTACTTCTTTATCATGTATTGCCTGAGCATCTAATTGCTGACTCAACAACTTTTTACACTCAATAATAATTTTTGCCTGCTTAAAGGCCATTGCTCCACTTTTTAACTCAAGTGGGCTCAATCTACTTCCTTTAATTTTATCTTCTTGTCTTCCCGACACGCTTCCGCAATATTTTAGCACCTCTCTAAAATCCTCGGTAAAGAAAGTAAGTGTATAGGTATCGGAAGACTCCATAAACTCGTATGTGTATCGGGAAGGAGATATAAAACATACAGCAACTGGCTTGTTATATAGATAGCCAAGAGCTCCCCAGCTAGCTGTCATAGTATTAAATTTATCCTTTGTTCCCGCTGTTACAAGCATCCAATCTTCTGAAATCATTTTTATAACATTACCTTCTAATTGATTTGGAAGTACAGACTTAAAGCCCTCTAATTTATCTCCTTGCAAATTTGTAGGTGATGCCGAGTTAGTGCTACTAGCTACAGAAGCAGTACTAGCAGTAGAGTTAGCTAATGAAGTAGCAGCATTAGAAGAAGCAGCTACTGTGGCAGCAACAGAAGGCACAAGAGGCTCATTAGAGCTAACATTTACTCTCTCTTTAGCAATACCTCCATCTATTGCCACTTGTAGAGCAGAGAACAATTCATTCACTCTATTAATTGTTGCCTTCCTAAACTTGGCATTTAGAGGATACATTTTTGTCTTAGCCTTATTAAGAGCTTGCTCATCTGTTATCCAATCCTCTGCCAAATAAAGGTCTTGTTTATCACCATTTATACTGCTATACAAATATTTAAAATTTTTAAGCTCTGCAATACACTTTCCATTAGAAATATTAATTGTCATAATATAACTCGCCTTAGCCCTATCTAATGATAATGCTGTAGATTTAAACACAAAAAAATGTTCAAAATTTATGGAAACAGCACCTTTTTGTTTATCACTAAAAAATAATTGCGACTTATTATTCTTATCAATCTGTTCTTTTGCAAGTAAATCCTTTGCCCAATTTTCTACAATATCAAAAACAAAATCACTAGATATAGAGCCCACATAAATTTCTTTCTGAAAACAAACTTTACCGTCAATCACAGGCACAGCATTGGCTAAATAATTAACAGTTTCGCCATTTTGCGAAAACACAAATATTGGCAATAAAGCACACAAAAGGCTTAAAAAAAACTTAACACTTCTCATAAGATTATAATAATTATACCTCTCAATGATATATAGAAAGGAATAAATAAGCAAAATTAAATCTACAGAAAAACTATTCCAAGGCCAAAGCCAACAAAAATTAGACTTTCTATAATTGCAAGAATATAAGAAAACTTAACATTTCCAATAATAAACCTACTTAAGCTTCCG
>CAXYUL010000344.1:0-1885 GCA_964292095.1 uncultured Bacteroidales bacterium
AGCCAGCTAAGCCCTTAACTAAAAGTGGATCATCTAGTTTAATCCCATATTGACTATAATCTTCACAGGTGGCGTGTTCAATTACTCCTGTATACCAAATGTGAGTAACCGAAAGCTCTTTAATCTTATTTAATATTTTGGGCGTTATGCTAGAAAATTTTCCAGTTCCATTAAACGCCAAAGAGCCGTTGGAAACACAATGAGCATTGTAATTTCCAAAGACTCTTAGGAGCATTTGATAAATTATAAATTTTTCTTTCAAGCTTAATATCTAATAGTTAAATTATTACCAATTGAGTATCTTTTTGAAATCATAATCCTCTGGATTTGGTAAATATTTCTTTGCTTGCTCATAATCTTCTGGTGCAATAAAATTCATCATGTAAATTAATATTTGCTGAATTTTATCTGTTGACATATTTACTCTTCTTGGTTGAATTTTACCTGTTGTAGGATCTTGAAGGTCTGTTAAAAATAATGGTTTTATATTGTTATCTATGTCTAAATATACCATACATCCCGTATAACCCTCTATAAATAACTTCCATACACCCATGCCTAGTTGTGAGCAATACATTAAATCATAGGCAACAGGAGTAACGCATCTCATTTCATATCCTATTTCTACTGGCCTACATTTAACAGATATGCCAAGCTCTTTTTGTCTTTTTTCTAGCATATCATTAAACATTTGAGCCTTTGAAACTTTTCCAAGTTCGGGATGGCCATGATCATCATAAGTAAATTTTACACCAGTTTTTTCTAGCTCCTCCTTACTCATATCATGAAATACACCTTCTGAAATAATAATAGCTCCATAAGGTAATCCCATTATTTTTCTTTTAATAATAGAAGAGATTCCCATACTAACTATCTTATCTACTGTAATTTCAGTTTTATTAAACATTTCTGGAATTACTATCATAGGATAGTGACTAGTAGCACCAATGCCTAAAGCAAGGTGGCCTGCAGAACGCCCCATAGCTGCAACAATAAACCAATTTCCGCTTGTTCTAGCATCTTCATATAATGTTGTTGCTATTTTACAGCCCTCGGCCTTTGCAGACTCATAACCAAAAGTAGGTATATTCTCTGGTAAAGGTAAGTCATTATCAATAGTTTTAGGAACATGAATATTGGCAATATGATAGTCTTTTTCTTTAAGGAACTTAGCAATTCTATTTGCTGTAGAGGCAGTATCATCTCCACCAATTGTAACAAGTAACTGTATGTTATTTTCTTTAAAAAATTCTAAATTAAAATTCTCTTGAAAATCTAACGAAGACGGTTTAAATCTGCTCATCATTAAATAAGAGCCTCCCCTATTAAAAATGTTATCTGCTAAAAGAAAATCTAATTCACAAAACTTTGGGCTCTTAGAGAAAAGTCCTTTGTATCCGCCATGCAAACCTAAAACTCTGAAATTGTGCTGAATAAATGTCTTTGCAATACTAGCCACTACAGTATTGATTCCCGGAGCAGGACCACCTCCGGTTAAGATTACGATTGATTTTTCCATCTTAATTAATTCTTATTAAAATTAAGCTGCAAATTTATGATAAAATTCTAAAAAAATTAGTATTTTTGTTAGTTAATTCATAATCGTAACTATACAGCATATATTTTTAAATGAAAATAGAAGAAGCCAAACAGAGAATACTAGAATTAAAGAAAGAGATTAATTATCATAATAAAAACTACTATCAATTCAATGCCCCAGAAATTTCTGATTTTGCATATGATGTGTTAATGAATGATTTAATAGCTATAGAGCGCTCTTTCCCCAGTCTTATTACAGCAGACTCTCCAACGCAAGTTGTTGGCTCCGATATAATAAAGGACTCAGATCATTTGCCTAAAGAAGAACTTGTACAAACAGAGTTTA
>CAXYUL010000345.1:0-1878 GCA_964292095.1 uncultured Bacteroidales bacterium
CGCGACCCTAACCTTGGCAAGGTTATGCTCTACCAACTGAGCTATTTCCGCATTTTAAAAGAACTAAGCAAACGTTTTTGTGTCTCGTTTGGGACTACAAATATATGAAGGTTTTTTTATTTTGCAAAATTTTTTTTAGAATTTTTATCTCATTTAAAATATTTTTTTGTCCCATAACCCACACAAAAAACAAGAAAAATATTTCAGCAAATTATTTAGACAATATAATACGCTACCAAACAAGAAATTAGCCCAAATACATCACCAAAATCCAGAGTCCCCTAAGATTAGGATGCTTCATCTTAATTTTTTCTACAGAACGCTGCATTATCATCTTACAACTAGCCTCAGAAATACCAAGTTCAGAGGCTATCTCCTTAAATTTAAGCCCATCTAAAATACGCCTCCTAACAATAATCTTACTCTGCTCAGGTAAAAACTGCAAAATCATATTTACAAGTTCGTAGAAAGAGCTCAGCTCTGCACAACATTCTTTATAATCTGGTATTTGCAACACATCATTTTCTATATCAGAATCTTGATAACTAATATGCAACTTTCTAAGCGAATTAAGCGATCTATTCTTAACCATAGTAAACAAATAGGCCTTAAGCGAACTAGAAATATTCAACTCAAAAGCGCTATCCCACAATTTTAAGAAAACATCCTGAACAATATCATCTGCTAAAGAAGAACTAAGAACAATAGACCTTGCAAAGTTATGAAGACTAAGATAATAAGTATCAAAAAGACAAACAAACGCATCCTTATCTTTATTCTTAACTCCTAAAATTAATTCATTATTATCAAAATTTTTCTTAGCCATTTATACTTTTTTAGCACTAATTACGCAAATGTAATGTTTTTTCTAATAAGCTGTTACTTTTTACCTTGCACACGTGTCTTATAAACAAATGATAGCGCAAAGAGCAAAAGACATATTACCAAAAAACAAAAGAACATGAAAACTATTAGCAGAAAAATAATCATAAAAAGCTTAAACGACCAACTCTCTATAAAAGAGCAAGAAGAACTAGAGCAATGGTTAAACGCATCGCAACTACACAGAGAATATTATAACAAAATTAAGAACTCAGACTCAAATGTAGATAAAGCCAAAGAAATCTACTTAAGCAAACTTAATTCTCTAAGGAAAAGCAGAATAAATAGGCTTATTATATCTATCTCATCTGTTGCAGCCTGCGCAATTATAATTATCGGTATTTATATTTTTCTTCCCGACAAATCACTTAACAACTATCAAATGCTAGCCCAAATTCATACTCTGAGTCCTAGGGCATACGTAATAAATAATAAGACAGGGGAAAAAGAAGAACTAAAAGATAGCATAACCAGTTTTAGTACAGCAACAAGCACAAAAGCACCAACACTAAAAAAATCAAAAAACAACTATATAACTAATATAAACAACATTACTCCTAATAAAAACCAAATTAAAAACATCACTACACAAACCATTTATACTCCAAAAGGAGGAGAATATTCTATTATACTCCCAGACAATAGTCATGTAAGAATAAGCCCTAACTCAAAACTTAAATTTACAGAAAACTTTATTGGCAGTAATAATAGAGAGGTCTACTTAGAGGGAGAAGCCTATTTTGAAATAACAAAAGACACTAGGCCATTCATAGTTAAAACTCAAACATCTAGAATACAAGTTTACGGAACATCTTTTTATGTTGAAGCATACAAAAATAGTCCTGTAACTACAACAGTATCAAGTGGCAAAGTGTCAGTTTTAGATATATATGATAATAAAGAAGTGTATTTAATTGCCAACCAGCAAGCCATTATTGATAATGGACTCCAAATAAACTTAGTAAGACAATAGCTTGCCGCAACTCCTTGGCACAC
>CAXYUL010000346.1:0-1876 GCA_964292095.1 uncultured Bacteroidales bacterium
ACTCATTGCCGATAGCGGATCTACAAAAGTAGATTGGAGAGCCATTAAAGAAAATGGAGAAATTATTTCAATTAATACAGAGGGAATCAACCCTGTTTTTGTAAGCAAAGAATATATTACAGAAATATTTAAATCAAAATTACTTCCTATACTTGGACAAAATATAAGTACTGTATATTTTTACGGCGCTGGGGTTGTTTCGTCAGACCATTGTGCTACATTAGCCGATGCGTTTAGCTGTGTTTTCCCACATTCTGTTTGTTATCCTGCCTCAGATTTATTGGCGGCTGCCCGTGCTTTATGTGGACATAAGGCTGGTATTGCTTGTATTATGGGAACAGGTGGTAATACTTGTTTTTATGACGGTAAAGACATTGTTAAAAATGTTCGTGCAGGTGGCTTTATTTTAGGAGACGAAGCCAGTGGTGCTGTTTTAGGCAAAAAATTAGTTTCAGATTTTATTAAAGGATTATTGCCCAAAGAGATAGAAATAGAATTTATAAATAGGTATAATTTAGATTATATTAAGCTTGTTGATAAAATATATAAACAGCCTATGCCAAATAGATTTTTGGCATCTTTATCACCTTTTATATATGAGTTTATAGATAATAGCCATATTAGAAACATGGTTAAAACAAGTTTTAAAGAGTTTTTTGAGAGGAATATTTCTCAATACGATTATAAAAACTACAAAGTTAATTTGGTTGGATCTGTTGCTTTTTATTACAGAGAACTTTTAGAGGAGGCTGCGCAAGAATTTGGAGCTAAAATAGGTAAAATATTAAAGTCGCCTATAGATGGTCTAGTTGATTATCATTTAGAATAGTATCTAGCTATATATTTATTTATAATATATGACCTTGCTTAAATATATATAAAACTGATAATTAATCGAATAATAAATGAAGGGAAATGCTTTTCTAATAAGAAAAGAGTCCTTTATGTAATATAATTTTAATACATATGAAGGTAACTGAACAATCCTCAAATTATGCCCACTTAGACCAGATGTCTACTTTAGAGCTTCTTGCAAATATGAATAATGAGGATAAAAAGGTTCCATTAGCGGTGGAACAATGTATTCCTCAAATTGAAAAACTAGTAGAGGGTATTGTAGAAAGATTAAAGAGAGGGGGGAGATTATTTTATCTTGGAGCTGGTACTAGTGGTAGATTAGGAATTTTAGATGCTTCTGAAATTCCTCCAACATACGGAGCTCCGTTTGATCTTATTATAGGGCTTATTGCTGGTGGTGATACAGCTATAAGAAAAGCTGTAGAAAATGCAGAAGATGATTTAGAAGGTGGCTGGGCAGATATGCAACCATACAAAGTTGGAGAGAACGATGTGGTTGTTGGGATAGCTGCGTCGGGAAGCACACCTTATGTAATAGGTGCTTGTAGAGAGGCTAGAAAAAGAGGAATCCTAACTGGATGTATTACTTGTAACCCAGATTCAATAATTGCTGCAGAGGTAGATGTGCCAATTGTTGCTGTGGTGGGTCCAGAGTTTGTTACAGGTAGCACAAGAATGAAATCGGGTACTGCACAGAAACTCATATTAAATATGATTTCTACTTCTACTATGATTAAATTGGGCCATGTTAAGGGAAATAAGATGGTGGATATGCAACTTTCAAATGCTAAACTTGTAGATAGAGGAACAAAGATGATAATGGAAGAGGCAAAACTAGATGATTATGAGCTTGCAAAATCGCTACTTTTAGAATTAGGCTCTGTAAGAAAGGCTGTAGAGTTTTATAATTCAAAAAAATAATCTTTTATCAAATAATGTTCAAACAAAACTATTCTTCGGTATTATTAGAACAGGCAGTTGATGAATTTGCTTCGTTGCCTGGCGTGGGAAGGAAGAC
>CAXYUL010000347.1:0-1849 GCA_964292095.1 uncultured Bacteroidales bacterium
TATCGTGAGCCTGCTTGAGCACGGCTTTTACTTTTTCTTCCACCACCTTTACCTCCCATATTATTTGAATCGTTTCCAGATAGAATGACGCTTAAAAATATAATAAGTCCTATAAGTGCTATAATAAAAAATATTACAGCTGTAATATCATCATCTTCTTCTTGGTACTTTGCTGCAAATTCATCTGTAGAAATCTCACCAGCAAGTAGTGGCATAATTTTACTAAGAGCATTTTCTACACCTCCAAAGTAATCGTTCTGCTTAAAATAAGGTATCATATCTAGTTCTACTATCCTCTTTGCTAATGCATCGGGAAGGACACCTTCTAAACCGTAACCAGGAGCTATAAATACTTCTCCCCTAGAATCTTCCGTTTTAGGTTTAATTAGAATAATTAGTCCATTATTAAATTTTTTCTGTCCAACACCCCAATCTTGCCCAATTTGATAAGCAAGTTGAGCCTTGTCCATTCCGTATAATTCTGGAACCACAACTACTGCAATTTGATTAGAAGTTTTATTAGCAAAATCACTTAGCTTAAGCTCTAGCTGCTGCACTTGCTCTGCACTAAATAGTTGAGCCAAATCGTTGGCTAATTTAGGGGGCTCAGGACGCCTTGGAACTTGAGCAATTATAAAATTTAGACTTAGTAGACTTAGAACTAAGAAAGAAATAATAAACTTAAATTTTCTCTGTATTACTATTTGGATAATATTCATGTTAAACTAGGATTAAGATATTAATAAACTAAGGCAATCTATTCTCCAAAAGAGATTTCGTCTGGTTGTTCATTAACATCATTACTTTGGTAAGGGAAATATGTTTTGAGTTGTTTTCCAGCTTCTGTTATAGCGGAGCACAGACCTTTACAAAATAAGCCTTTTTTAAAATCCTCTCCCATCTGCTGCTGTATAGAATCCCAAAAGTTTTCTGGCACTTTTGAATTCATTCCACCATCTCCGATTATTGCAAACTTTTTATTTTCCACAGCAACATAGATAAGTACGCCATTTCTTTGAGCTGTCTTATGCATTTTTAGATAATTAAAAATATAAACAGCCCTATCAAGAACATCAGTCTTACACTTAGACTCCAAATGTACCCTTATCTCTCCAGAAGTATCTAGCTCTGCACTTTTAATTGCGGCTATAACCCTGTCTTGTTCTTCTTTACTTAGGAAATCTTTAACTCTCATAGTCTAGAATTCTACTTTAGGAGCAATATTTGCACCTTCCTGTGCCTCAAAATATGGTTTTTTATCAAAGCCAAACATTGATGCAAATATATTTTTAGGGAACTGCCTAATTAAAGTATTATATTCTTTTGCAGTTTCGTTAAATTTTTGTCTTTCAACTGTTATCCTATTTTCTGTACCCTCCAACTGAGCTTGTAACTCTAAAAAATTTTGATTTGCTTTTAAATCGGGATAATTTTCTGTTAGCATTAGCAAGCGACCTAAAGCCTGACCAACAGAACCTTGAGCTTTCTGAAATTTATCTAAAGACTCTTGGGTTAAATCTTGCGGATTAACTGTTATTTGGGTAGCTTTACTTCTAGCCTCTATAACTCCCTCTAATGTTTGTTGCTCGTGTGCAGCATACCCCTTTACAGTTGCAACCAGATTAGGAATTAGATCAGATCTTCTTTGGTAAACATTCTCAACTTGAGACCAAGAAGCACCTACTGCTTCATCTAATTTTACCATAGAGTTATAAGAGTTCTTAACCCAAATAAATAACCCTAAAACAACTACGACTACTACTATTAACGCAATTAAACCTTTTTTCATATACTATTTCTTTTATTAATTAACTTAATATCATTATTTTATCAATTTAACGCATCTTAC
>CAXYUL010000348.1:0-1827 GCA_964292095.1 uncultured Bacteroidales bacterium
GCAAAATACAAGTGGCATACACATAGCCTAAAAAAGTAAGTGTAAATATTATAAATGAAAATAAATACAAAGGCTTTCGTGCAAACATATCTAATAAATACCCACTAAAAGGACGCACTGTTAAAGCTGCAATAGTATAGCAAGATAAAATTATTCCTGTAGTAATACCCTCTGTCTTAAACACCTCTAACAAATAAAAAGGCAATATAGGTAATAGTAAATAAAAGCCAAAATATAAAAGAAAATTGGCCCCTAATATTAAGCAATAGCTAGGTGTTAAAAGTTTTTGTTTATCCATAAGTTCAACAAAGATAATATAATTTTATAAAGGAATAAAGCTAAAATTATCAATAACATTATAGTCATTGTGTCTGGCAACAGTGTTAAACCACCTGCCAGACACGTTTTACCCCTGTTTTGGGCTTGGCAACAATACTAAGGCATAATAGCATAAACATTAATGCCATAGTTTACTAGCTAGCAATAATAGTAAGCCAAGCACACCCTACAAAACCTAAAAATTTTGTAGGGTGTGCTAGTATAAGATAATTGCATTGCACTTTTGGCTAATATTGCAAGCTAGAAACTGCCTAAGCAATTCTGCCAGACACATTTTACCCCTGTTTTGGGTCTGGCAACTATGGTGCAACATCATAGTAAAAGAAATATTGCCAAACTTTACCTCATAACAACAACAATAGCCATTAATGCCCTAGCATACTACCCATGCAACACCCCCAGCCATTAATGCCTTAGCCTAATGCACAAGCAACAACACCACAACATACTGCCCAACCAGAACATAAGCCTATAACCCCCCAACATACCGCCAAGCTGGAATGCCAAACCATAAATTGCAAGCCGTAATGGTATAGTTTTATGGTGTTAAATAGTAGCTAGACAGTAATGCAAAACTTAAATGCCCGGCAGCAACATAAAGACATACCGCCAAGCCATAGCCATAAACCATTAATCTCCCAAAATTGCAGTATACCCACCATAGCCATAAACCTATAATGCCATAGGATAATTGCATTGCACTACCCATAAGATTACGCCCGTGCTGAGCGTACTAAAATAAAAAAAGCTTGGTCTAAAACCAAACTCTTCTTAAACAAGCAATACTACAATTATTTGAGAGTATCTACAAAAGCATCTAAATATGGTCCACGCATATTTACATTACACACTTTTCCACTTTTATCTAATAAAACGCAAAAAGGAACTCCATCAATACCATATTCTTCAACCGCTCCTCCCTTATTACCATTAGGATTACGAAGCTGAGTCCAGCTCATATCCTCTTGCAAAACAGCATTTTTCCAAGCCTGATCGTTATCATCTACAGAAACACTTACTATAGCAAAATCATCACCACTATACATTTTATTAATATGCTTTAAGTGAGGTATTTCTGCCCTACAAGGCGAACACCAACTAGCCCAAAACTCTAATAAGACATACTTCCCCTGTGGAATATACTCTTTTAAGCTAACCTGCTCTCCATTAAGATTGAACAAAGTAACATCATCTAATGTTGCTCCAATAGCCATCTTTTTTGCTTTCTCTACTATAGAAGCAAAATTCACAAACTCTGGTTTATGACTCCAATATTTATTTAAAGCACTTGCAACAGAATCTATATTAGAAATAGTTAAAGGCTTAGACCTATCATTAAAATTCATTATTGCCAAATCCTTTGCAACAACTGTTTTAGGATTATTATAAATAAAATCGTTACAAATTTTATCCTTTAAAGTATTTAAAGCAATCTCTTCTTTAACCAAAGAAATAGCCAAACTATCATTAACTGGTCTACCCTCATTC
>CAXYUL010000349.1:0-1805 GCA_964292095.1 uncultured Bacteroidales bacterium
TTCTCTTCTTCCCGATACATTTTCGTTTTTGTCGCCATACCTTCTAGGTGAGCGTGGTCTGTCGCTGCCACCCTCAAACCTTCTAGGAGCTCTTTCGCTTCTTTCTCTTCTCTCTCCTCCTTCGTTTTTGTCGTCATACCTTCTAGGTGAGCGTGGTCTATCGCTACCACCCTCAAATCTTCTAGGTGAGCGTGGTCTGTCGCTGCCACCCTCAAATCTTCTAGGTGAACGTGGTCTATCGCTACCACCTTCAAATCTTCTAGGAGCACGAGGAGCTCTTTCACTTCTTTCGTCTGAGCCTTCCTCGGCTGAGCTGTATTTCCTGGCTGGCCTGCCATAATTAGAGCTTGTGGACCTTCTGCCACTGCTTCTTCCGCCTTCTGCGGAACTTCTTCGTCCAGAACCCTTGGTTGCTGAACGTCTGTCTGTGTTATTATTTTTCATTATAAATTATGAATTCGCGTGCAAAGTTATGTTAATAAGAGATAATTTCCTATTTTTACAAATTATTTTATTAAAAGAGTATATGGCTGTAAAAAAAACATACAAAAAAATAGGCCTTTCTCCACTTTTTAAGGAAAATTTTAGCGTAGCATTAAAATCTATAGCTAGTAATAAGTTAAGGTCTATATTAACTATCCTTATTATTGCTGTTGGAATAACATCGTTAGTTGGGGTTTTAACAGCCACAGAAGCTCTTAAAAGAGAGGTTTTTTCTAGTTTCGAAAAAATGTGGACAAGTAGTTTTACCATTAGAGCAAATAAATTTGGTGCTGTATCAGAAAAGAGGCAAAGGTTAAGGAATAAAGCAAATATTTCTTATTTCCAAGCAAATTCTTTTAAGGAGTCGTTTGATTCGCCAGCTTTAATTTCTGTTTTTACAGAGTCTGATTTTTCTGTTAAGGCAAAGTGGAATGCCCAAAGTACTAATCCAAATATAAGTCTTATTGCGGCTGATGAAAATTATTTAGATTATTCTAATATTACAGTAGCAAAAGGAAGGGGTTTAACTGCTAATGATATTAGGTCTGCTTATTTTGTTTGTGTTATTGGTGCTTCTATTTCTAAGACATTATTTAAAGGTGTAGAGCCAATAGATAAAATTATTTCTATACAGGGTATTAGATATAGAGTAATAGGTGTTAGTAAAGAACTAGGTGCTACATTTGGAGGTGGAGCAGATATGCAAATTATTATTCCTGTTTCTAATGCTCGTTCATATTTTTTAAGCAATGAGTCTTCTTTTGTAATTGGGGTTACTCCAAAAGAGGTTATCCCTAATCCACAAGCTTTATATCAGAGAGCGGAGCAAGTTTTTAGGTCTATCAGAAGGCTAAGCCCTTTGGATAAAAGTGATTTTAGAGTTAGAGCTAATGATGCAATGATTGCAGAGATGGCAAAAACAATGAGGATTGTTACTATTGCTTCTGTTGTTATAGGTTTGATAACTTTATTGGGAGCAGCTGTTGGCTTAATGAATATTATGTTGGTTTCGGTGAAGGAAAGGACTAGGGAGATAGGTACTAGAAAGGCGCTTGGAGCTTCTGCACAGCGTATTAAAGAGCAGTTCTTGATAGAGTCGGTTGCTATTAGTCAACTTGGTTGTATCGTTGGTATTTTTATGGGAATATCTGTAGGTAATATTACTGCCATGTTAATGAAGGTGTCTTTTATTATACCATGGATTTGGATATTTGGTGCAATAGGAATTTGTGTTATAGTTGGAGTTGCTTCGGGATATCTTCCTGCTGTTAGAGCTTCTAAATTAGATCCTATAGAAGCCCTACGATACGAGTAAACTTGGT
>CAXYUL010000350.1:0-1795 GCA_964292095.1 uncultured Bacteroidales bacterium
AAAGCCTTCAGTAAGAGATTATAATGGGATAAAGATATATAGTATTAGTAATAACTTTTATTTTGCTATATATGATAAAGTATTGCTGTCTAGCACTTCACCTTTTGTTTTAGAAAGTTCTATTAGACATTTAGGCGCTAAAGTTTCTATATTGGATAATAAGGATTTTGTTATAGTGATGGAAAAGTATAAGGGAAGTGGTATGTTATACCTAAATCATCATCAGGTAGGAAAATTGTTTTCTGGTGTAGTATCAAGAGATTTTTTAAAGTATTCAGATTTTTTTATGCGTTTTTCTCAATGGAGCGCATTAAATATAGAACTTAAAGATCAGCAGAGCTGTATTAGTGGCTATTCTTTAAGTAATAATGATCTTAAGAATTATGCATCATTGTTTAATTCTCAAAAAGCAGAGTCATCAGAATTTGCAGAAATTTTACCTGCGGAAACTGTGTTTGCTTTATCTCTTAATATTACAAGTATTAAAGATTATATTAAATCACTATCTCTGTTTATGGAGGTTCATAAGAAGCTCTCTTCTTACAATTTAAAGCAGGCTCTAGTTTCAAAAGATATAAATATAAGTCCATATAGGTTAGTAGATTCTATAAAGATAAAATCTATAACTAGTGCTTATTGTAAGTTTGGAGATAGCTATCATTGGATAAATTTTATAAAGCTTAAACCAAAGGGCTTTTTGGGAAAGCTAAAAGAGAGATTATTTGGCAAAGATAGTGCTGTTGTTAAAAATTATCCTTACGGAGGTTTTTTGGAGTCTGTTTTTGGAGATATATTTAGCCATTGTAAAGAAGAGTGTTATTGTGTAGTAAATGACTGTTGGGTTATAGGCCCTAAAAAAATAGTTAAGGAATTTGCTAGTGAAGATGCTTTTTATTATTCTTTGGCAGATTATTTAAAACAAAGTCCGGCAAGTGGTTTTTTATCAGAAAAGAGTAGCGCTAAATTATTTGTTAATATTTTAGAGGCAAAGGATAGTGTTGCTGCAATTTTTAAAAATCCACTAAAATCTGAACTTTTAAATGAAGTTAAAGATAATAATTTTCAAGTTCTTACTATGGATATTATTTCTTTGGACGATGATGTCCGTTCGGAAATTAATATTTTTGGGGCTAAATTAAAGACTCCTCCTATGCCAAAGGTAAGGGAGAGAAAAGACGGTAAATCTGGCTTTACTTCGGATAGTGTTATTAATATACCTAAGGGGCCATATAGCGTTATAGATTTTGTAAATGGAGGTTATTGTTATTTACAGCAGCAGAAAAACTTTAAATTATCGTATCTTAATTCTAAAAAGAAGGGAGTTTGGACGGCTGATTTTAAATCTCCTATTTGTGGTATGGTGTCTCAGGCAGATTTGTTTAAAAATGAGAAGTTGCAAATGATATTTGTGTCGGGAAGTAAAGTATATGCCTTAGATAGATTGGGACGTTTTGTAGGAGGCTTTCCTGTTCAATTAAAGAAAGAGGTTGTTTTAGGGCCTTTTGTTGTTGATTTAAAGGGTGATAAGGATTATTCTATTATTGTTCTTAACTTAGATAATACTATATCGTGGTATAATTTGAGAACTGGTGAACCTATGCCAGAGTGGAAGGATATAAAATGTTCGGAGTTTATAAAAGGTTTACCTAGTTTTATAAAGGTGAATGAAAAGTGGTATTTAGCACTTAGGGGAGGAATTAGTTTAAGGATATATGATCTATCTGGTAGAGAAGTAGTTACAGATAATAAGAATAGGACAATTTCGGCTCTAAGCTCTATTAGAAAGGGAGTAGGA
>CAXYUL010000351.1:0-1763 GCA_964292095.1 uncultured Bacteroidales bacterium
ACGTGGTTTTGACAGCGAGTAGAATGGGTTTGTAAGCATGTCGAGCGTTGTGAGTATAGCTGGTAAATCCTAACTTTCAAGCCTATAAATGGCAATAACAATTATGCACTTGCTGCCTAATTAAGCAAAGCTTAATGGCTTAATCGCCGTTGCCTAGGTTGCAACAGCGACAAGTATCCCGCCACACTTTAAACTCTCTCAGCAGTGGCATATGGGGTATCATCCAAGAGAGTTGCTGGTGTCTACTCTTCTAAAGCACCTTAAGAAATAGAAGATAAGTTATAGGTGGCCTTCTTATTGGCAGTCTATTCCCGACAATTAATAATAAGATAAACATGTAGAAAGCCACTTGATGGTTTGGTTGGACGGCGGTTCGAGTCCGCCCATCTCCACAAAATAACACAAGCTACTAATTATGAGGTAATTAATAACGAGTCAAGGATTTGATTGGTTTATGGCTTATGGCTATTGTAAGCTACTTTAACATTGCCACCCTACATAGACGATATAAGCCACTTAGTAACCTTATCTCCGTAACTTTTAGAAACAGGTATCTGCGGTACTCTTTCTATATCTAAATCTAGAAATATTCCATTTTTAGTCTTTTTAGCAACCTTTACTTGATCAAAATTAACCATATATGACCTATGGCATCTTATTATATTGGTATATAAAAATTTATCCTCTATATTCTTTAAAGTATTTCTAAGTAAATAATTAGAAACTCCATGTTTATCTAAATACCATATTTCTAAATAATTATCAGCAGACTCTATATATAGCAAAGACTCCATTTTTATAGATAATCTAAGTTCATCTTTACTATCATAAAAGGAAATAATATCTCTAGATTTAGTCTTCTCTAAAATAGAGGCGTTAGAGTCTTTTAGTTGATCTAGTAAATTCTTTTTTTCATCAAAAGCAAAATACAAATGCATAAAGAAATAAGGAATAAGAATAACCAAACCAGTATTTTTAACCGAGGCATTTAATAAAATTAAATAATTTTTATTATCATCTAACAGATAAGAAATAAAAGCATAAATAGCCGCCATACAAATAATCTCTAAAACTATCCAAGCTATATACAACCAATAAGCAATAGCATTCTTTTTTGTGTAAAAAAACATTATAAATCTGCTAATAACAACAATTAAGACTCCTGTTAAAATAAGAAGACTAGAATATAAAAAATACTCAAATCTAGAGATATTATACCAATAAGAAGAATTAAAAGGCTCATACAAATTAATAAATAACAATGCCAATATTGCAGTAAAAGCAACTAAGGAAATAAGATTAGATTTCCTATATATATAAGACGGTATATTTCTAAACAAAATGCCCATATAGCTTAACTTTGCCACAAAGATAAGTGATTAGTTTTATTAATTTACCCATTATATCAATTTTTCACCACATATAAACAGTTTTAGCCACATTTAAACTATAGGCACAACATTTATTTAACTTTTTAACAAATATATACTTGCTTTGAAATAAAAAATGAATATTCTAGAAAGAACACAGAAATTATCTTCTATATTTAGTTTAGAAAATTCAACAAAAATTGATGATAAACTAATAGAAATAATTCCTTTTGATTTTACACAAAAGAAGGGGAATAAAGAAATTGTGCAACTACAATACACTAATACACCTACAGACTTTTGTAATTGTCTAGACAATAACATTAAAGAAAATATAAAGTTTAAATATAAAGTTTTTAATCCCAAAGGAAGAGTAAATAGTAAAAAAGCAAT
>CAXYUL010000352.1:0-1760 GCA_964292095.1 uncultured Bacteroidales bacterium
TGTGGTGAACAAGATAAAAATAGGCTAATAGCAAATACAAGCAATAATATTTTTTTCATAAAAATAATTTAAATATTTTTCCAAAACTCTTGCATTACTTCATACAAGTTATTAGAAGTATGTGTAACATATTTATCAATTTCTTTGCCATCTTTTTCTTTAGAAAGCCATACCTCCATTTTATACGGAGGATTAACCTTAAATAGCTTTGCAGAAGTATAACTATGTTCTCCTTTTTTTAAACCTTCTAAAGTTCCGTCTATCTCTGCTGCAATTAAATCTTCTTTTAAGGTTTCGACCGCAAGATTTACCCTTTCCCTTATACATTTACAAACTTCTTTTGGATTATAATTCATTGCAGCCGTTCTTCCTATAGCTTTTTTAGTTACAACAGTTTCTATATTACCAAAAAACTGTCTACTTTCTTCTTGTGTTACATCATCACCAGCAATAAATATTACAGGTACACCAAATTCTGCTGCATACATGGCATTATACGGACACTCTCCCATAGATACACCATTTATCTTATAATCTATTACGTTTCTAGACATAGTATGAGATAGTACTCCCCTCTCCTTACCTGCCATTGCATGAGCTCCAATAAACATAAGAGCATCGTAACTTTCATCTATACCAATAACCATGGTATCACATGATCCTGGTTTCCTACCATTTACGTAAATAGCCTTAGGATGTAATAAAGTTGGATTTATGTTTTGGTCTCCACCATGTCCATCTCTAACAATAATTTCTGTTGCTCCAGCCATTAATGCCCCTTCTACCGCCGCATTTACTTCTTCTGTAAGTTGCGCCGAATTTCGCTCAAAAAATG
Organism: uncultured Bacteroidales bacterium; assembly: GCA_964292095.1. Lineage (GTDB taxonomy): Bacteria > Bacteroidota > Bacteroidia > Bacteroidales > UBA932 > Egerieousia. Next base: position 836 of record CAXYUL010000352.1, read on the forward strand.
GATGATCATTATATATTTCGTCAAAAATAACAATGTCGGTTGCACCTTCAAAGTCTACACCGATCATAATTTTTAATCCTTTTTCTGCAATTGATATCATAATAATTATATTTTAAGCATAGACCAAAGGTACACAAAAAAAAGTAAATAATATAAAAATATTACATCCCTATTAAAAAATAATAAGGACGCAAAAGTATTAATTTACTCTTAGCATCCTTAATAATATTTCTTATAGTTCTAAATTACATCTGCATGCCACCACAAACAGAAATTACTTGCCCAGTAACATAAGAAGAAAGGTCTGAACCTAAAAATACACAAACATTTGCAATATCCTCTGGTGTACCTCCCCTACGTAAAGGAATCTTTGCTGCCCACTCATTCTTTACCTCATCTGGAAGTTTAGCTGTCATTTCTGTAATAATAAAACCTGGTGCAACAGCATTAGCTCTAACTCCTCTAGAGCCCATCTCTTGGGCAATAGATTTTGCAAGACCTATCATACCTGCTTTTGAAGCAGAATAATTTGCTTGACCAGCATTACCATGCACTCCAACAACAGAACTCATATTAATAATTGAGCCACCTCTTTGTTTCATCATAACAGGAGTAGCTGCATGAACAAAATTAAATGCAGACTTTAAGTTAACATTTATAACAGCATCCCATTGAGCCTCAGACATTCTCATCATAAGACCATCTTTAGTAATTCCTGCATTATTAACTAAAATATCTAAACGACCTAATTCTTTAACAACTTGTTCAACAACACTATGAGCCTGTTCAAAATCAGCAGCATTAGATGCTATGGCAAGCACCTTAACACCGTATGCCTCAATTTCTTTCTTAGTATTTTGTGCGTTCTCATCTATTACTAAGTCTGTAAAAGCAATATTTGCACCCTCTTGCGCATATTTAAGAG
>CAXYUL010000353.1:0-1758 GCA_964292095.1 uncultured Bacteroidales bacterium
CGTCTGAATTTGTATTAGCATTTATGAAATTTATTTCTAAGGCTAATTTTTCTTTTAATGCTTTTAATAATAACGGAGATTCTATATATTGCGATTCACATATACCTATTATCTTATCGGAACACTTTAGTGTTTCTATAATTGATGCATGAACCGATGAGTATACCACTATAGAATCAATGGGAATTTTTACCACTACCCCTTTTGGCAAATTCTGCGGTGTCTTGCTCAATTTATCAATTAGGATATAGGTCTGTAATGTTTTTAAAGTATCCCAAGGATCTTTAATATTTACTTTAGTAAAATCTTTATAATACTCTATATCAAATCCTTTTGCATATTTAATAGATTCTTTATTAAGCATGCTATTAAAATTTGTATTAGAATTGCTATTATGAGAACCAAAGCAAGATGCCATAATAATACAAAGGCATGATAATATAGCCAACTTTTTTAACAGCGGTAGCACTGAGCAAATAATGGATGCAATGTAAAATGAAAGCTCACATAGCAAGAAAGTTGCACCACAACAATCGCCGGTATATCCTCCAATTTTATTTTTCATTATATTCATTAAGATAATTATTACTAGTATTGGTGCAAACACTGCAAGATAATATGTGTAAGGTAAGCTTAGTATTACAACAGATATTGCAAAAACAAATGAAGCAAGTATTACTAATTTATTTGGTTTATTATATATAAATTTATTTTTTGATTCACTAGCGTCTTTTGCATAAGGTAAAAAAATTACTATTCCAGAGGCAATAAATTTACTCCAAACATCTGCAGATAAGATAACTAGAGGGGCTATTTTAGCTGGTAATATAGTAAGTGACTGATATAATAATAAAAAATAGAGGATAAGCGTTATTACGCCATAGCTACCAACATGAGAATCTTTCATAATAGTTAGTATTCTGTCTTTGCTTGTTCCTCCACCAAAACCGTCAAAAAAATCTGCTAAGCCATCTTCATGTAATGCTCCAGTTATAAGTAGGCGAAATATTATGGCAATAATTGCAGCAATTTGCACAGGAAAAATATTTAAACTAAGCCAAAATACTAATGACATTAATCCCCCTGTTACCAATCCTATATAAGTCCAAAAATTAACTACATTTTTAAAATATCTAATAGGTATATTTATGTGCTGTAAAAATGGTAGTCGTGTAAAAAAAATTAATGCTGCAATTACTCCTTTCATATTACTATCGTTTAAAAATATTTTGTGATAGATGCACTTTTAAATGTTTCCATCTCATTTATCATCCTAACAGCAGAATCTACTATTGGATAAGAACAAATTGCTCCGGTCCCCTCTCCTAACCTTAAGCCAAGAGATAAAATTGGTTTAGCTTCTAATGCCTCCAATACCTTTTTATGCCCATTCTCGTCACCAAGGTGACCAAAAATAGCATAATCTAGTACATTAGGATATAAAGATTTTGCAGCTAATATACAATTGGTCATAATAAAACCATCAACTAAAATTACCATATGTAATTCTGCCGCTTTTAACATTGCTCCTACAGCCATAACCATTTCAAAACCACCAAAATAAGATATTATTTCTAAACTTAAATTATCTTTAAGTATTTTACCTTTATAATTATTTTCATAATTATCCTTTGCCCGTTGCAATACATTACACTTATGCTCTATTCCATCTTTAGATAAACCACTTCCTGCACCAATACATTCTCTGAGTGGAATATTTGCAAAATAGCTCATCCATAGAGAAGATGATGATGTATT
>CAXYUL010000354.1:0-1756 GCA_964292095.1 uncultured Bacteroidales bacterium
GCAGTGCTCGTTCCAATAACTCCTCTTGGCTGGAAACCGATTGTGAACTGATCACTCGCGGCGCCTCTTGGCTGGAAAGGGTATCGGTTTGCAGCATGGTCAAGGTCCTAAAACAAGTAGATAGTAAAAGGGCTTATGAAACAAAGGCCAGTATAGAAAAGACTTTTGTTCTAGATCCTATTAATCTTTTAAAGGATAGTTCTTTTAAAGAGAATGAATATATTTCTAGCAGAGCTTATGTAGTTCCAATTATAAAAAAGGATGAGCTAATTCTTATTAATACCGCAGAGCTTAAGCAGGAATTATTAGATAAATTTAATGCTGATGTTAAGGAGAAAAAGGTGCTTAAAGCAAAAGTAATAAAAGAAATAGAAGACGATAATGCAATATTTAGAATTAATTCTTTAGGAATAATAGAAGTTGATTTACACGCATCGGAGCTATTAGATACCACAAGTGGAATGGGCAGCAAGGAGATACTACAATACCAATTGCAAAAATTTAACGATATTATGGTGGAAAACCTTAATAAGAGGGGCTGTAAAATAGTATTTATCCATGGAAAAGGTGATGGAGTTCTTAGAAATTCTATAATAAAAGAAATAAAGAACAAATATAGTAAATGCACATATCAAGATGCCTCTTTTAAAGAGTATGGCTTTGGAGCAACAATGGTTACAATTAAGTTTTAGAGAAAAATGAGAGAGATAGTTTTAAAAACATTAAAAGAGTGGGATATTCCATATACAATGTATGAGCATCCTCCTCTTCCAACAATAGAGATAGCTTTAGAATATTGGAAAGATATAAAAGCTACTCACTGTAAAAACTTATTCTTTAGAAATCATAAAGGCAATAAACACTATTTAGTTGTATTTGAATGTCATAATAAAATGGATATTCATACTATTGAAAAAATGTTAAAGCAAGGAAAACTCAGCTTTGCATCTGAACAAAGAATGTTAAAATATTTGGGCTTAAAGCCAGGTTCTGTTTCTCCTTTTGGTCTAATTAACGACACAAATAAAGAGGTTAAACTATTCTTAGACAGAGGCTTGGCTAATGCAGAGTTGCTTAGTTTCCACCCAAACGACAATACGGCTAGTTTAGTTGTTAAGAACCAAGACTTTATGCGTTATTTAAGCCTTTGGGGCGGCGAGTGGGAGTTTATAGATGTGGTTTAGAATGATGGTGATTAAATAGTTTATAAGACTTTAAGTTTTTGCCCCTTTTTGGGCTTGGCAGCAGTGTTAAGACACCTGCCCTTGCCAAACAATGCCTTAGTTTAAGCCCTAGCACAATTGCTCAAGCTACAATGTATAATATCATCTGCATTACTATGCAGATTAACTCTACTGTTGAGCGTTCTTATACATAGCTAAGCCCCAAAAGTTTGATAAGAAATTTTGGGGCTCAGCTATGTATAAGTCACTATAGTAATTAGTAACTACTTTAATACCTTACAAAAAACATCTGCAAGGCGAACAAAACCCAAATCGGTTAAATGTACACCATCTACAGTTCCCTCGTTATCTGGGCCAGTGGCCGATTTCCTCATATTACCACCCATTTGCTCAGAGTTTTTAGCACTTCCTATTTTACTTCCCGACAAATTTAAAAATTTAAGATTTTTAAAGCCTTGTGCTCTTAATTTCTTGTATAGCTCGTACCACAAAATGTTCTCTTTTTCTAAATCATCTCTGGTTTGGGCATCTAAATATTGGGTGGGATAGCAATAATTAGAAACCATATAAAT
>CAXYUL010000355.1:0-1743 GCA_964292095.1 uncultured Bacteroidales bacterium
GTGGATGAAAAAGGAGAATACTTTACAAAATTATTTAGTAAAGAACAATCATATAAATCTATGCTTAAAATACTAGGATACTAATTATATGGCTAAAATTGTCAGTCTATCTGCAAAGCAAATTAAATTTATTCGTTCCCTATCTTTAAAAAAGTATAGGGACGAGTATAATTTATTTATAGTAGAGGGAGAAAAATTAGTAAACGAAGCCATAAATTCTAATTATACAATTAAGGACATCTATAAAATAGAAGAAATAGGAGAAGATTGTATGAAAAGAATCTCTAATCTCGCTAGCCCATCTCCAATTTTAGCTATTATAGAAAAACCTAATATTTGTAGTAAAACTATAATAAATAAGGCACTTAATTATAATAAATTATCTTTGGCTTTAGACGAAATAAAAGATCCAGGAAATCTCGGAACCATAATAAGACTTGCAGACTGGTTTGGAATAGACTATATATTTGCATCAGAACACACAGTAGAAGTTTATAATTCTAAAACTATTCAGGCTACAATGGGAGCTATATTTAGAAAGCAAGTTGTCTACACTCCATTAGAGGATCTCCTAATAGAATATTCAAAATCTAATATTCCTATTTATGGAACATTTTTAGATGGCAATAATATATATACTCAAACTTTAAATAATAATGCATTAATAGTAATGGGGAATGAATCTAATGGAATTTCTAAAGGGATAAAAAATTTAGTAAGCCATAAACTTCTTATCCCTCCATATCCAATTAACTCAACCTCATCAGAATCACTAAATGTTGCTATAGCCACGGCAATAGTATGCTCATGTTTTAGACGCCTAACACCATAGTAATAATAAAAAAATATTTAATATTAAACTCTTTGCCTTACAGCCTCATATAAAACTACTGCAGCTGCGGCAGACACGTTTAAAGAACCAATATTACCTAACATTGGAATTTTAGCTTCACTTGTTGCCAAAGCCCTAATAGTATTTGAAACGCCCTTATCTTCTGACCCCAAAACAATTGCTGTAGCCTTTTTAAAATCTATATCATAAATTTTCCCCTCAACTTTTTCGGTTGCAGTTACTATCTGAAAATTACTTTGCAATAAAAAATAAGCAGCTGTTTTAAGATTTGGAACCTTGCAAATGTTCATTCTAAGCAAAGCACCTGCAGATGTCTTAATAGAATCTGGAGTAATAGATGCACCACCCTTTGCTGGTAAAATTATACAATCAACTCCAGCACATTCTGCTGTACGGGCAATTGCCCCAAAATTTCTTACATCACTTACACCATCTAGCATTAGAATAAGCGGATTATCCTTTTTCATTAAAGCAGCCTCTACACACTCCTCTAATTCAACATATTCTATATTGCTAATCATAGCAATTACGCCTTGATGTCTTCCTCTTGTTACCCTATCTAATCTTTCTATAGGCACAAATTGAAATGGGATATCTTTTTCTTGCAATAAATCTAATAATTCATGAAATTGTGCTCCCTCTAAGCCCTTCTTTAATAATACTTTATCTATATTTTTGCCACTAGAAATTGCTTCAAACACTGGATGCATTCCAAATAAATAGTTTATTTTAATTTCTTCTGAGTCCATTCTATTTTCTTTTTAATAATTAATATTTTACTACTTTGATGTACACTCTAACCATTCTTCCATTACTAAATCCAAACTCTGATTTAGCTCTTTATATTTTATTGATAGTTTTTCTATTTCTAAATGGTCGCTCACTTCATT
>CAXYUL010000356.1:0-1742 GCA_964292095.1 uncultured Bacteroidales bacterium
TTCAGAAGATATAACACTTGTTAAATAATCCTCTATTCCAATTAAGTTAATAGCTGTTATCTGATTATCTTCTACAATCAACTTTAAGCTATCTCCAAATTTCTGGTCCTCTTTTCTCTCCCAATGAAAATTAACTCCAATTGTTACGTCCTTTAGCCAAAAAGTACCATTATTGCTCTGTGGTAAAAACAGTATAGAACTATATTCTTCTCCATTCCATAATATCTTTCCCTTACTATACTCTACACACTGTTCTCCTATTACAATATTTTGATTTGTGTACTTACTCTCTTTATCTTTAGCAATAAAATATGGCGAGTTAAATTTAAACTTAATTATATTGCCATGCATAATTCCTACGCTTACACTAGGCTGAGTATTAATATTATTCATTGTTATTTTTTTTATTTAACTCCACAAATAAGGTTTCTATACTTTCATTACTAATGGTAATCTCTCTTAAAATATTATCTATATCTGAAGCCGATATTTTATTAAAATCTTTTTCTAAAGGAGTAATAAATACCCCTCCTAAATCTACAGAAGCTGGACTAATAAGAATATTGTCATCTCCTTGTGCAAAATAACAACTTGGTCTATGCTGCTTACGTAAAAAAACTATAACATAATATTTGTTATTGCTATACCACGATAAAATATTCATCATTGGTTCCCATTCACCATCAGCTATAGGCAGTAAATTATATACCATATCAAAGATATTTACTAAAGCCTCTGTTTTATCTCCCTCAATTAATAATGAACCAGAAATAAAACTAGATGTAGAAAACAACTTAGCCCCATTTAAACTGCAAATCTCTTTCTTCTGTATATTAGAAATACATTTTTCTAAAGGTAGGAAGCCCTTATTGCCTGCCTGAAAGTGCATGTGGTCGGGAGCTGATGCTCCACATTTAGGCCCATTATAGAACAAAACATAATCATCTATACTAGCAGATAGGTTTAACATATCAATAAACCTTCCTTTTATTTGCTGCCTAACATGATTTTTGTCGGGAAGAGTAAGATGTTTTGGAAAAATTGGGAAAGGGTTTACCAATACTTCGTATTCCCCTGCTAAGCCACTGTAGGCTATTCCCTTTTGCACCAAAGGCCTATTCTGTGCACATAAAAAGCACTTCCTTTCTTTTATAGATTGTGCATCTACCTTTGCTGCCGATGAAACTATCCTAGCAGGATTAAATTGCACCTTAAATTCTAAACCGTTATAAGACAAAGTCTTACTAGAAATATTACTTAGAGCCTCATAATTGTGTTTAGCCTGTTCCCAATCATTTAACTGAGAATTAAAAAGCGTTTCTACTGCTCTATTATCTAAGATATTAGCCATTTATAAATTCTTTTTAATTCTAGCTTTAAGCTCCCAAGTACGAATCCTATCTTTGTATAAATTATGATTGTTCATTTTAACAATGTCTAATGAAGCATCAGAATTATCATCCCAACGTCTACAATTATATAGTACATCGTACACTCTTCCAATTTGATAATCTCTAGAGAATTTTAATCCTAAAGCATAATCTTCGCCATAACTAGTGTTTGGAACTTTTATATCTCTTAAAACAGGAGTATAGAAGGCTCTTGGTGCACCTAAACCATTTATTCTTAGGGCATTATTTCTTCCATTCTCTGGTGTCCATTCTTTATGATCTATAATACCAGGAGCTATCATCTCCATATTAAAATTAGTCATCTTATAGGTACCTACCACCATTGCGCAA
>CAXYUL010000357.1:0-1725 GCA_964292095.1 uncultured Bacteroidales bacterium
ACTAAACGAGCGTTCGTGGGATAAATATCTAACATGGGCAGAAGACCTCTCAACTAATCTTGGTGAGCCCGTAATATTATTCCCAATAGCATTTCACATGAATAGGACTCCAAAAAGTTGGTTTAATCCTAGACAAATTATGCCTTGGGCTTCAAAAAGAAAGAGCGAAAGCTCTAAACCACAATACTCCAGCTTCTTAAACCTAGCACTTAGTTCTAGATTATCTACAAACCCAGAGAGATTATATATATCGGGAAGAGAAACCATATACAACATTTGCCAATTATTAGCAGAAATAAAACAAGGCAAGCATCTATTATTTAACCCCGACTGCAAAATTGATATTTTTTCATATTCAATTGGCTCTTTTTTGGCAGAAATATTACTAATAGCAAACCCATATAATTTAGTAAGTAATAGCAAATTATTTGTATTTTGCGGAGGTTCTATTTTTGAAAAAATGGACGGAGTTGCCAAGGATATTATGGATCAAGAGGCATTTACCACAGTAAAATATTTCTATCTTAATAAATTTAACTCCTACAAACCTGGTAAAATAGAAAATGCCTTTAAATGCATGCTCTCAATAAACAAGCACAAAATAATAAGAGAAAATTTTTATACAAACGCCAGCAATAGAATAAAAATAATTGGGCTTAAACAAGATACAATAATGCCAATAATTGGGGCTAAAGATGCTGTAGGAAAGGCAAACGAATCTTTAATTGTAGAAGAATTAGATTTTCCATTTAAATATTCTCATCAAATACCCTTCCCTACAAACAATGAAATAAATCCACAATTGGTTTATGAACAATTCAGAATAATTTTTAATAAAGCAGAAGACTTCTTATGCTAAAATTGAATTTATAATGTATATTTGCAAAAGAAATTTTTTGTGATAATCAATCAAAATTTGGCAAATGAACATAGCAGTAGTAGGCACCGGATATGTTGGACTAGTAACAGGCTCTTGCTTTTCGGAAATGGGAATAAACGTTACTTGTGTAGATATTAATGAAGAAAAAATTAATAAAATTAATAGTGGAATCATACCGATATATGAACCAGAACTAGAAGCTCTAATTGCAAAAAACACTACAGATGGCAGACTACATTTTACTACTAGCTTAGCATCGCTTTTAGATAATGTAGAGGCTGTATTTATTGCAGTTGGCACGCCAAGCGGAGAAGATGGTGGAGCCGATTTACACTATGTTCTAGACGTAGCCAGAGAATTTGGTAAAAATATTAACAAATATACCCTATTAGTAACTAAAAGCACAGTTCCAATTGGTACAGCAGAAAAAGTAAGACAAACAGTACACGAGGAACTAAAGAAAAGAGGGCTAGACATAGCGTTTGACGTGGCATCTAACCCCGAATTTCTAAAAGAAGGAAGTGCTGTAAAAGATTTTATGAGCCCAGATAGAATAGTAATAGGTGTAGATTCTCAACGTGCTCAAGATTTAATGGAGAAACTATATAGGCCATTTCAATTAAATAATTATAGGATAATTATAATGGATATATTCTCTGCTGAGATGACAAAATATGCCTCTAATGCCATGCTAGCTACAAGAATTAGCTTTATGAACGAATTAGCTGCTCTCTGCGAAAAGACTGGAGCAAACATAGATAAAGTTAGAGCAGGCATAGCATCTGACACTAGAATAGGTGGTAAATTCTTATATCCTGGCTGCGGTTACGGCGGATCATGTTTTC
>CAXYUL010000358.1:0-1711 GCA_964292095.1 uncultured Bacteroidales bacterium
ACTATCGCATATCTTACAAATTTTGCCTTCCCAAGAGCTGGCGAAATTGCCAGATGTGGTGTTGTTGCCAAAAGTTCTAAGGTATCGTTTGAGGGTGCCTTAGGAACTGTTGTTTTAGAGCGTAGCTTCGACCTTTTTTGTCTAATATTATGGGTAGTCTTACTACTTGTTTTTAAATGGAGCGAGTTTGGCAGTTTTTTGCAAGATACTTTATTTAAGCCTTTTGTAGATAAATTGTCGGGAAACTTATTATTAAGTTTGGGAATTGTTTTTGGGGTACTTGCTTTAATTATTGCAGTGTTTCTAGCTGTTCGTAATAAATTAAAAAAATCTAAAATTTATAAAAAAATTGCAGAGATTGTAAAAGGTCTAATTAAAGGTTTCTTTTCTGCCTTTAGAATGAAAAATAAATGGTTATTCTTGTCATATACCTTGCTTTTGTGGGGAACATATTGGCTAACAAGCATAACTACAATATATGCTTTTCCTTCTGTTAGCGGTTTAAATGTTATTGATGCATTATTTTTAATGATAGTTGGTGGCTTAGGCTGGACAGTTCCTGTTCAAGGAGGACTTGGTGCCTATCACCTTATTATTAGCTTAGCTCTATTAGCTGTTTATGGAATTGCACAAACTACGGGAGTTGTATTTGCAACAATATCTCACGAATCACAAGCTTTGGTTATGATTATTTGCGGAACAGCTTCTATAATAAATATGTCTTTAAATAAAAAAAATAGTAAGCCATAAGTTTTAACAAATTAACACTAATAATCATGAGAACATTCTTTATTAAAACGCTAGTATATACAATTAGCTTAGTATTTATAACTATACTTTTGTTGCCAAAAGAACTTAATGCCCAAAATAAAAGGCGTTATAATTCTAGCGATTACGATTATATTAGTTACCAGAAAAATGAGATATTTATTCAGTATGGTGCGCCAACTATTATAGAGTTAACATCTAATGTAAATAGCATTAATGTTCCAGAGGCTTCTAAAGAGTATAAAGCAACAAATTCTAAATATACAGGAGTTGGAGCCTTTGGTTATAATTATTATATTAACCCATATTTTTCTGTAGGAGGATATTTTGGAATAAGTGAGGCTGATATGACTATTATAGATTTACATATAGATAAAGCATCATTAAAAACCCACGTTAGAGCTTATACTGGAATGATAAGTGCAAACTGGACTTATTTTAGAAAAGGTATTTGGGAAATTTCCTCTGGCGTTTCTGCTGGTGTATGCTATAAAGATGAAAAATATAATGCGCAATTTGATGGTGTTAGTGTTCCGGTAGAGAATGACAGAGCTGTATTTGCTTATAACTTAAGTGCTTGTAAAGCAAGAATAGGTGGTACAATAGGCGGTTTTTTAGAAGTTGGATTTGGCTTTAAGGGTTTGGTTAATGCTGGGCTCTCTATTAGATTATAATATTTTTGTTAATAAATTAAAAGCTAGATATGCTTATTAGATTTTCTATAGATTTTAAAACAAAGTGGGGACAGGAGCTATATATTTTAGGTTCTAGCAAGGAGCTGGGTAACAATAATCTTTGCAATGCCTACAAAATGATATGTAAAGAAGGTTCTACGTGGATACGAGAAATTAAATGTAGTGCTATAAGAGAAAGAGTAATAAGTTACACATATTTTGTAAAGGTAGTAACGCTAGAGGGTAAAGAAAGTATTTTTTACGAATGC
>CAXYUL010000359.1:0-1709 GCA_964292095.1 uncultured Bacteroidales bacterium
CCTCTTTACAACGCTCTGTAGACACCCAGTGAATAGTTCCTTTTACAGAACGCCACTCACCTACTCCTGGTTTAGTATTTGGATCGTAGCTGCAACGAATCTCTATAATATTTCCATTAGAGTCTTTTATAACTTCTTCACACTTAATAATATATGAATATTTCAGACGTACTTCTCCACCAGGTTGTAAACGGAAATACTTTTTAGGAGGATTCTCCATAAAATCATCCCTTTCTATATAAATTTCTCCACTGAATGGAACCATACGCTTAGCTCCATCCTGATCTGCAGGATTAAGTGGAGCAGCAAACTCTTCTACTTTACCTTTCTCCCAATTTGTAATAACTACTTTAATTGGGTCTAAAACAGCCATATATCTATTAGCACGTTTGTTTAAATCTTCTCTAACACACCACTCTAAAAGTGAAAGGTCTATTGTATTATCTCTTTTTGCAACTCCAACTTTTTCTGCAAATAATCTTATACTTTCTGGAGTATAGCCTCTTCTTCTTATACCACAAATTGTTGGCATACGAGGATCATCCCAACCGCTAACATAGTTATTTTTAACTAGTTCTAGCAATTTCCTTTTACTCATAACAGTATAAGTAAGATTTAAACGAGCAAACTCATATTGATGAGATGGGAATATCTCTAACTTCTCTATAAACCAATCGTATAGAGGTCTATGCACATCAAATTCCAATGTACAAATAGAGTGAGTAATATTTTCTATAGAATCTGACTGACCATGAGCATAATCATACATAGGATAGATACACCATTTATTGCCTGTTCTATGATGATGAGAGTAATTAATTCTATACATTAGAGGATCTCTAAACATCATATTTGGATGAGCCATATCTATTTTTGCTCTTAAAACTTTATCACCCTCTTTAAATTTGCCTTCTCTCATTTGGGCAAATAAAAGCAAATTCTCCTCTACACTCCTATCTCTATATGGACTATTAGTACCAGGAGTACTAACCGAACCTCTAGTAGCTCTAATTTCCTCTTGACTTTGATCATCTACATAAGCTAAACCTTTCTTAATAAGCTCGCAAGCCCATTGATACAATTGCTCAAAATAATCAGAAGCATAAAACTCATTTGCCCACTCAAAGCCCAACCATTTTACATCACCTTTAATAGAATCTACATATTCTACATCTTCTTTGGTAGGGTTTGTATCATCAAATCTAATATTAGTTTTTCCGCCGTACTTTTTAGCCAAGCCAAAATTAAGACAAATACTTTTAGCGTGCCCAATATGCAAATATCCATTAGGCTCTGGTGGAAAGCGAGTTAATATAGATTTATATTTTCCCTGCTCTAAATCTCTCTCTACAATTTCCTCTATAAAATTTAATTGACGCTCTTGCGCCATTTCAGTTCCTTCTACAGGATTTTTCTTAAGTTCTTCCATTGTACTTATTTTTAGCTCTGCTATAGCTTAAATAGCAATAATTAATCTAATTTTAATTTAGGCCACAAATATACTTATTTTTTATAATAGATATAAATTTGTTATTGTTTTTACTTGAACTACAGAAGAAACTTAATGATAACTTTAATTTATCTAAAATGATAGTATGTACAGATGCAGGGTTATCATCTATTGAAAATAGAAAATATAATAATGTAGGTGCAAGAAGCTATATTACAACACAATCGGTAAAGATACTTAAGGGACACATAAAGGATTG
>CAXYUL010000360.1:0-1687 GCA_964292095.1 uncultured Bacteroidales bacterium
TATTTATCTGGATTAAGTCTTTTAGTGGCTGTTGCTAGGGCAGGTGCTCTACCGTGAGCTGCTTGTTCCCAATCTATATTAAGGTAGTTGTATGCAAATACAGAGCATCCTACAGGTGAAATACCTATTGTTTTGTCTTGTATTCCCATTTCTTCAATAACCTCAGCTATAATTTTGTGTACAACTCCATGAGTACAACCTGGACAATAGTGTAATACTTTATCGGTTAGTATCGGAGTCTTGGTGTACACCATGTTTTCCGGTTTAATTATATCTTTTATATCCATAATTCTATTTTTTAATACTTTAGCTTATTATTTAATAGATTTTACAAAAGCCTCGTAAATTTCTTCTGGAGAAGGAACAATTCCACCCATTCTACCATAGAAATTAACAGGAACTCTGCCATTTACTATTAATCTTACATCCTCTACCATTTGTCCAGCACTTAACTCTACTGCTATAACAGATTTTAATTGAGGAATAAGGTTCTCTAAGGCTTGTTTTGGATAAGGGAATAGTGTTATAGGACGTAATAAACCTAGTTTAATACCATGAGCTCTTGCAATATCAACAGCACTTTCTCCTAAACGAGACATACTTCCGTATGCAACAATTATGTGCTCAGCATCTTCTGTCTTGTATGTTTTATAAAGAGCCTCATTTTCTTCTATGGTTTTATATTTAGCCTGAAGTTTTAAATTGTGAGCCTCTTGAACAGGAGCTTCTAATGCAAGTGAAGTTATTAAATTATATTTTCTATCTGCAGTTTTGCCTGTAGTTGCCCATGAGCCACACTCTGCTATAATTTCCTCATTTGTTCTACGAGGTTTCATTTCTCTAAGTTCAACTTTTTCCATCATTTGGCCAATAACGCCATCGGAAAGAATCATAGAAGGAATTCTGTATTTGAAAGCCAAGTTAAACGCTGTATCAACAAAATCATACATATCTTGTGCTGAAGCTGGAGCTAGAACTATCATTTTATAGTCGCCATGTCCACCACCTTTAACACACTGAAAATAATCGGATTGACTTGGTTGGATTGTACCTAAACCAGGACCACCTCTCATTACATTTACAACTAAACAAGGAAGCTCTGCGCCTGCTAAGTAGCTTAAGCCCTCTGTCATTAAGCTAATTCCAGGACTCGAAGAAGATGTCATTACTTTTTTGCCTGTGCATGCACCGCCATAAAGCATATTTATAGAAGAAGTTTCACTCTCTGCCTGTAGAACTACCATTCCAGTAGTTTCCCATGGCTTTTCATCCATTAGTGTCTCCATAACCTCAGATTGAGGTGTAATAGGGTATCCGAAATAACCATCGCAACCATATCTGATTGCACCATAAGCTATTGCTTCGTTACCTTTTATCAATATTTTCTCAGCCATATCTCTATGTTTTTTAAATCTTAACTCTGTAAACTGTTATTACTGCATCCGGACAAACGGTTGCACAACTAGTACATCCCGTACAATTATCGGGATTAGCCATAAACGCATAATTATAGCCTTTTGCGTTTACCTCTTTTGCAAGGCCAATAGTATCTGTAGGGCAATTAGCCATACAAACTCCACAACCTTTGCATTTTTCGGTATCAATTACGATAGCTCCTTTTACTGCCATTTTAATTTATTTTAAATTAGTTCTTAATTATTTTCTTCCCAATAAGTACTCAAAAATA
>CAXYUL010000361.1:0-1685 GCA_964292095.1 uncultured Bacteroidales bacterium
TTGCTTTTGCATTATATATATCTAATTGATCTAGTACCCATGGAGTAACTTCTGGTCTGGGACCATCATCAAAAGTTAAAAAAATTCCATCTTTTTCATCCGGAAAATCCCAAATAAAAGTAGGAAAAATTCTTTTTATTATCTTTGGCACTCTTATTCTCATATTAAACAAAATAAATCTCTCTAATAATTGAGATGATTTATTGGCAAAAGTAAGAATAAAAATTAACTTTGCAGTGCAAAATAAACACAATAAATGCTTATACATAAAAATACACGTAGAATTATCTCTACAACTACAGTTTTATTTAGTATTATCATCTTATTCGCGTGTAATAAGGATAAAATAATACCACAGAACCAAATGGCAGAAATAATTAGTAAGATGTATTTAGCCGACCAGTATATAGAGCAAAACCCTATTCTAAATGCGCAAAAAGATACTAACCGAGTATATGAAGCAATTTTTAATAGTTATGGCTATAGTAAGAGTGACTACTTTAATTCTACTAAATATTACCTTGGATATAAAGACTCTTACAAAACGATACATTTTCAGGCTAAACAAATGCTAGCTAAAAGGCTAAAAGAACTAACGATTATTTGTAAAAATTCTGATATTAATCTTGTTCCTTGGTGGCTTACAGACACCATTAAAACATTGAATCAGCAACAATTAGAAGCTAATTATAAATTTAGAGCACTAAAATGGTTAGCAATGCCGCATATCATTTTTAATTGGAAATTTACAGATAGCATTCAGCTCGATTTTCCGTCTAACGCAAACTGGTGGGTAAATAATTTAAAACAAGATAGTACAAAATTTAGTATTTCCCTTTATATTAAAGGTCAAATAGATAGTACCTATAGTAGGTCAACTAAAAAAATAAACCCAAGCGATAATGTCAAAGAACTTAAATATAATAAAAAAACAGGGAAGCTTCCTAATATAGTTGTATTAAAAGAATAGATAATATGAAGCAAAGATTTGCAGCAAACTACGTATTTCCTATAGTAGGAGAACCAATAAAAAATGGTTTTGTAGAAGTAGATGATAATGGGACTATCACTAAAATTGGTGAACTAAATAGCGAGATAGAAGATACCCAGTTTTTTAATGGAATTATTTGTCCTTCTTTTACAAATGCCCACTGCCACATAGAGCTTTCGCACTTAAAAGGGGCATTTACAGAGGGTAGTGGCATGAGCGGTTTTATAAACCAAATTAATGCACTTAGATTAAGTGTAGAAAAAAATGAAAGAATAGAGAAAATTTCTGCAGAAATGGACCAACTATACAAACAAGGTGTTAGTGGTTTAGCAGATATTAGCAATTGCTCAGAGAGTTTTGAGATAAAAGCAAAATCTAAAATATTTTCTCACACATATCTAGAACAGTTTGGATGTATTCCAAATGAAGCTACACAAATAATGAAAGATGCTCGCTTATTAGAGGAGCTAGCTAGTAAATACAAAATTAACGCATCTATAACACCTCATTCTTGCTATACCATGAGCGTAGAATTGTTAGAGAAAACAATATTGGCGGGAATAGAAAAGGGCTTTTTATCTTACCACAACCAAGAAAGTTCACAGGAAGAAGATCTTATACGCTTAGGAACTGGGGAATTAGCGCACAATTATAAAAGCAGAGGACTTCCAACACCTCCTGTTACTGGTACATC
>CAXYUL010000362.1:0-1670 GCA_964292095.1 uncultured Bacteroidales bacterium
AAATGCAGATTGAATTAAGCCTTGCTCAAACATATCCCTAACTACATCCAAAGATTTAATGGTTTGAGCTAATGTCTGGCAAGGAAAACCATACATTAAATATGTATGCACCATAATATTATTTGCATTAAAGTTCTCCATAGCCTCTCTAGCCTGCTTAATGGTAACTCCTTTGTTAATTTTTAACAAAATTTCTTCAGAAGCTACTTCTAATCCTCCCGACACAGCTATACATCCCGATCGTGCCAAAAGTTCACACAGCTGATAATCATAAGCTTTCTCAAAACGAATATTCCCCCAGTAGCTAACAACTAAGTTTCTAGAAAGAATCTCTTCTGCTATTTGCCTTAATAAGTTTGGAGGAAGAGCCTCATCTGTAAAATGGAAACCACTACTTCCGGTCTGCTTTGATACCCTTTCCATTGTATCTACTATTGTGCTTGCCAAAAGCGGTGAATATCTCTTAATATAATCTAAAGAAGTATCGCAAAAAGCACATTTTGCCCAGTAACAACCGTGCGCAGCTGTTATTTTGTTCCAGAAGCCATCGCTCCATAAGCGGTGCATTGGATTTGCAAGTTCTAATAATGAAATATATTTGTCGGGAATAATATCATTAAAATCTGACATAGAAACAAAAGGCTCCCTATCTTGCATGTTCTCAAATACCACTGTGCCCTGCTCAGAAAGATGTGCTGTCCTAACTAATTTACCATTTTCTACTATCCTTTCTAAAGGAAGTTCACCATCGTCAAATACCAAGTAGTCTATGTATTTAAAGAAATTTGGATTAGAAATAGTTCTGAGTTCGGTATTTACATAACCTCCTCCTACTACAATCTTAATGTTTGGCTGTATTTGCTTTAAATGTTCGGCACATCGTAAAGTAGAGACTAAACAGCCTGGAAATGGAATAGAAAAACCTATAATATCCGGTTTAATTTTATAAATTTTTTCTTCAAGAAGATTTATAATGAGTTTAGATATTAGGGTTTGAGTTTTAAGTCTGTTTTCTATTGGCTCAAAATTAGGCAAAGACATTGCTATTTGCTCTCCATATCTTATTAAATCAAAGTCAGAGTCTATTTGCTCTCTTATAAAGTCTGTAAGATCTTGTATGTATAAGGTAGCAAAGTGCTTTGCTTGATCTATAGCTCCTGCCGAGCCAAAAGCCCATGCAAGCTCGTCTAAATCGTAAATTTTAAACCTATCCGCTCTAGGGAGAAAGTTTTCGCTTATTATCCTTTGGGCTAAGCATGGGTCTAAATTTCTTAAAAACCTCCAAACACTATCTACTGTAGAAATATAACGTTGTCTGTTTACATATATGTTAATTGCATTGCTAGAGAAGCTTTGGTTTAACTCTATACTAGAAAAAAGTTTAGTTAAAAAATTTGCAGAAAATACACTTTCAGCCAAGTCTATGCTCATATCCCACTGGGTAGTATTTATATGGCCTTTACTAATTAAATAGCCTTTTAAAACTGTTGTAGCAGGGTAAGGGGTATTTAAACCAGTTAAAGGCGGAGTAATAAGGAGCGTTTTCATAAAACAGACATTAAAATATTATATAACAAAAAGGGCCAACTTATTAGCTGACCCTCTATGTTGAGATACCAGGATTCGAACCTAGACTGACTGAACCAAAATCAGTAGTGCTACCATTACAC
>CAXYUL010000363.1:0-1648 GCA_964292095.1 uncultured Bacteroidales bacterium
TAACAAGAACATGGGGGCATATATTAGACTTTGTCCAAAGTTTAGCTCTCTGCTCTACCCCAAAACGATGCTGCTCATCAATTACAGCTAATCCTAAATTAGCAAACTCAACAGAGCTCTCTATAAGAGCATGAGTCCCAATTAGTATTTTAATTGTTCCATCTTTAACCAAAGGCAGTATATTTTTTCTTTCTTTTAATTTAGAACTTCCCGACAAAAATGCACACTCTAGCCCCAGTGGTTCTAGTAACTTTGATATTCCCTTAAAATGTTGTTGCGCAAGCACCTCCGTTGGAGCCATAATACAAGCCTGATAACTATTATCGCAAGCAAGCAAAGCACTAAAAACAGCTACTAATGTTTTTCCACTACCAACATCACCCTGAAGCAGCCTATTCATTTGTTTTCCGCTTTTTAGATCCTCTCTTATCTCTTTGATTGCTCTTTTTTGTGCTCCTGTAAGTGGAAAAGGAAGAGATTTATAACAAAGATTAAAATTAGCACCAACCTTTGGCATAGCAATTCCGCTATCTGCTCGGCTTCTAATACTACGTTGTTTTAAAAGACTTAATTGTAAATAAAATAATTCTTCATACTTAAGTCTAAACTGGGCTTGCTCAAGAGCATTATTATCACTAGGAAAATGAATATTTTTAATAGCAAATTTTAAAGGGCATAATTTTTTTTTATCTAAAATACTTTTTGATAATGTTTCGCTAATGTGCTCTAGGCATTTACCCAGAACTGTATATACATATTTGGCAAATAACTTATTTCCTATACCACTGTTTTTTAATCTCTCGGTACTTGAATATATACCCATCATAGATCCTCCAGAATATAGAATTTCGTCTGTAGAAAGATTAATTTCTGGATGAACCATGTTTATGCTGCCATTAAACTCACTAGCTTTTCCAAAAACTATATATTCGCTGCCTATCTTAATTTTATCTTGTACCCACTTTATACCCTTAAAAAAAATTAACTCTATACTTCCACTCGAATCTTTTAGCGTAATTATTAGTCTTTTATTCTTAGGATTATCTCCACCCATTACCATGTTTACAATTACACCCCTCACTTGAATATATGCTAAAGAAGATGTTAGTTCAGCAATATTGTATACTTTGCTTCTATCTATATATCTAAATGGAAAAAAGAATAATAGATCTCTAAAAGTACTAATTCCTAGCTCTTTTTCTAGTAATTCAGCTCTTTTAGGACCTATTCCTTGTAGGTATTTAATATGTGTTTTAAGAAATTCACTCATGCAGCAAATTTAAGAAAAAATTTGTATCTTGCACAGAATTTAACAAACCTAAGAAAACGATTTCAATAAGAAAATAACTTAACTAAATATGGCTCAAAAAGTTGTGATAGGAATAACCCAAGGAGATGCAAATGGAATAGGCTATGAGGTAATAATAAAAGCTTTATCTGATGCAAGGGTTTTAGAAATGTGTACACCAGTTGTATATGGTAGTTCAAAAGCTTTCGGATTTTACAGAAAGCAAATCCCAGAAACGGATAATATTAATACAAATATTATAAACTCAGCAAGCGAGGCTCATCCTAAGAGGGTAAATATTATTAATTGTGTTCCCGATAATTTTCAGATTGATCCTGGTCAATGCACACACGAAGGAGC
>CAXYUL010000364.1:0-1639 GCA_964292095.1 uncultured Bacteroidales bacterium
TTGTTAAAGCGATAAACAATATTATAAAGAAATTAAAACCTTGGGTAAATTTTGGAATAATCCTTTTTGGGGATTGAAGAAATGCCTCTAAAGATAGTCATGACTCTAATTCAAACGCTGGGCAAACAAATTATGACGACCTATTTGCCGATATTCGCCTATGGTGCATAGAAGGTTACATAGATTACAATGTTCCACAACTATACTGGTCTATTGGGCATAAACTAGCAGATTACAAACCTCTAATAGAGTGGTGGAGCAAAAACAAATTTAAACCACAGCTATATATAGGGCATAGCTTAACAACACTTTTAGATACTGAGCTTCCCGATAAAAGTAGAGAGAACCAACTTTATAAAAAAATTAATCTTCTTAGAGAGCAAAATAATATTGATGGTAATATCTGGTGGCCGGGAACAGCCTTGGCAAAAGACAATAAGCTAATGGACAGCTTAAGACTAAACTACCAAAAATACCCAGCACTAATGCCACTCTACCCTCAAATAGATAGTATTCCTCCTGCCCCGGTAATAAATTTAAGGCAAGAGGGAAATAATTTAATGTGGGATACAGAAGAGTGCACAGACCCACTAAATCAAGCTGTATTTTTTGCAATCTATAAATTTAATAAAGACGAAGAAATTGATATAAACGATGCAAGAAAATTATTGCTTATAACCAATAAGAAAGTCTACCAATTACCTAGGGTTGAGAATGAGAGTAAATTTGTGATTGTGGCAATTGATAGACTTTGGAATGAAAGTTCATTCCGTTACATTGTAAATACAAACTTAGTTCCATAATCTTAGAAATAATTACCAATTTAAGACTAAAAGTTATCAAAGAAAGCCTAAAACTCATCTAATAAAAAATCTACTCCTAAGTAATATAGATAACTTAGAAGTAGATTCCTCTCTATAACAAAACTTAACAATAATTAATAACTAACTATTTTTTCTACATTTTTGCTCATAAATAAAACATAAAATTAGAGCAATCCCTCCAAACAACAAGGTACTAGCTCCATAAATTGTAGCAATTGTACTCCTATGAACAAGCTCTGAAGCACCATTAAGTACAAAAGACGTATCTACAATAAAGCCAATCAATAGTCCTAATCCTATTCCTAAAAACGCTGCGCCAAACCTTAATGCAACAAAGTTCCCTATAGAAGATACATCTCCAAAAATCTTATTAAGATTAACATCATTTGCAGAAGAAATATCTTGTATCTTCTCAATCATTAATATTCTTTCTTTCCTTCTAACTAATAATTCTATTACTTTATATAAAGAATAGAAAACAATTCCTACAATAGCAGGAGCCATAATAAAATTTACATTCATAACTTTAGTATTTTAAATGATTTTTCTGTTTATCTTTTGACGCAAAAAAAATAAAAGGTTACATTTGAAAAAATAATTGTAACCTAATTGTAAAATTTCGTCTAAATATGTGAATAATACACAATAAATGGAAAAAGTAAGTGAACTTAAAATAATAAAAGAAATAAGGAATGGAAATACAGAAGCCTACAAAACACTTGTAGACGAATACTCCGCTCCTATTTTTTCATTTATAAGAGGCATCATTATCAATTACCAAGACTCACAAGAGATTAAACAAAAAGTTTTTGTAA
>CAXYUL010000365.1:0-1637 GCA_964292095.1 uncultured Bacteroidales bacterium
GGAGGAATGGTTCTAATAAAGAAAGGAGATAGCGTATTATATGAAAAAGGATTTGGTATAGCAGATATAGCTAAAAATACAAAAATAGATAGTAATACCTTTTTTAATATTGCCTCTGTATCTAAACAATTTACTGCTGTTGCTATTTTAAAACTACACTCTTGCGGTAAGATAAATATAAATAATAGTATTTATGATATTAATGAAACAGTAAGTTCTTACCTCCCTAAGAGAAATAAAGAATTTGAAAAAATAACAATAAAGCACCTAATGTCTCATTCTTCTGGGATTCCAGATCTACGCCCTAGGACAGACAGAAATTTTGTATTAACAGCAACAGACCTTGAGTCCCTTACATATATGAAAGATTTAACCAAATTAAATTTTGTTCCTGGAAGTAATTATGAATATATGAATCCTACCTTTCAACTTTTGTATGTGATTATAGAATCGGTAAGTGGTAAAACTTTTGAGGATTATATGAGAGAAGAAATATTTAATCCTGCAAAAATGAATAATACTGTGTATTTTGAGGCTGAGAGAATAATCCCTAATATGTCTCATGGATATATAGCTTTAGATGAGAATGCAAGCAATAAAGAATTTAAAGAATATGATTATGGCCAGGAGAGTTTTTTTGCAACAAAAGCAGATGGTGGTATTTATACTTCTGTAGAAGAATTTGCAAAATGGGAATATGCTTTAAGTAAAGGATTAATTTTAGATTCCACACTTTTAAAAGAAGCATACTCTCCTATTACTAAAATATCGGGAAGCAAATTTAGTTCTTATCAAAATAGAAATTATACATCATATGGTTATGGCTGGTTTGTAGATCAAACTCCAAATTGCCCAGAAAAAATATATCATACTGGAGATAATGGCGGATTTCAAATTTATGCAGCCAAGTATCCATCTAAAGATCTTATTATCTTGGTTTTTGAAAATAGAAATGATAATGATAGGTGGCAAATGGCTCAAAAAATAGATTCTATTGCTATTAAAGCTGGATGGCTAAAATAGCAATATTGTAATTTAGGATAAAATACTAAATCTCTTCTACAACAACTTACCCCAGTTGGAAATAATTCTAACTGGGGTAAGTTGTTGTTTTTATAGCCACATAACTATAATTTTTTATTAAATATAGAAGAGTTTGCCTGAGCACTAGGCATTATAACCATATCATTAATATTTACGTGTGCAGGAACATTAATCATATACATAATTGCATCTGCAACATCCATAGCTTTTAACGGAGTAAAGCCTTTATAAACATTTGCCGCTTTTGCACTATCTCCCTTAAATCTAACCTGCGAAAACTCTGTTTCAACAGCTCCTGGACAAATTTGAGACACTCTAATATTGTAAGGTAAAAAGTCTATCCTCATTGCCTTTGTTAATGCATCTACAGCATGTTTACTTGCACAATAAACATTACCATTGGGATAAACTTCTTTTCCTGCAATAGAGCATAAATTTATGATATGCCCTTTTTGTCTCGTTATCATATACTTAGATACAAACCTACTAACATATAATAAACCTTTAACGTTAGTATCTATCATTCTCTCCCAATCTTCTATAACACCAGAATCTATAGTATTAAGCCCTACAGCCAATCCTGCATTATTAAC
>CAXYUL010000366.1:0-1636 GCA_964292095.1 uncultured Bacteroidales bacterium
GATTCCCCAAATGGATACCATCTTTTTACAGAAGCAAACGCTCTAATATCCTTTAGGAAAGAATGCATTCTATCGCTAGAAACAGAATACAATTTTTGGCTATAAGAAGCAACAATTTGAGCTGGTGAATTGCATGTTAAAATTTTTCCCTGCTTAATAAATGCAATCTTATCACATTGTTTAGCCTCATCCATATATGGCGTAGAGACAAATACACTTATTCCCTTATCTTTTAGATTATGAAGCATTTGCCAAAATTCATATCGTGATACTGGGTCAACTCCAGTTGTTGGCTCATCTAAAAACAAAAGTTTTGGAGCATGAATAAGAGCACAGCACAGGGCTAATTTTTGTTTCATTCCTCCCGATAATTTTGCAGCCCTCCTATCTCTGAATGGCTCTATTTGGCAATAGATATCATTAATCAAATATTTATTCTCTTGTAAAGTGGTACCAAACACCGATGCAAAAAAATCTAAATTTTCTCTAACAGATAAATCTCCATATAATGAAAACTTACCTGGCATATACGCAATTTGCTCTCTTATTTGTTTATAATCTTTAATGTTATCTAAGCCCATTATCTTAGCCACCCCACTACTCTGAATTAATAGTGTTGTTAACACTTTAAATAATGTTGTTTTACCAGCACCATCTGCCCCAATTAAGCCAAATATCTCATTTTTTTTTACCGATAAAGATATATTATCTAGTGCTTTTATCTTATATGAAAAAGATACATCACTAACATTAATTACATCCATTTTAATCTATATTAATTATTAAAAAGCACCTCGGCATAGGTCCCAATTTTTATGAAGCCATCATTTTTTACTAATATCTTTATTGCATATACCATATCTCCCCTATCATCAATTGTTTGAATGTTTTTAGGGGTAAATTCACTTTGTGCAGAAATCCAAGATATCCTTCCACTATAATCTCTATTTGTTTTTTTTCCAAATTGAGCAGATATCTTAACCTGGTCTCCAAGCTTAATCTTACTTAACTGGTCAGAGCTAATATAAGCCCTTAAAAACATTTGAGATAGATCTGCCATTTTAAACAATGGTTTAGCAACTACCGCTAATTCGCCAACTTGAGCATATTTATTAAGTATTGTGCCATCTGTTGGAGCAAGTATCTTACATTTTAGCAAATGGTCTTCTATTTGTGCTACCTGAATATCTATTGCAGAACTTTGCTCATTTAAGCTTTTATAGTTTTTATCCAAGGTAGATTTTTGCGCACTTAATTGACTCTCTAGCACTGCAATAGCAGAGTTTATATCATCTAATTGCTTTTTAGAAGCCGCATCACTCTTTAATAGACTCTCTACCCTTAGCTTTTCTCTTTTTTGAGTATTTATTTGCTCTTTTATTGCTGCAATTTGTGTATTTACACTTGGAAGCGATACCATAACAGCCAAAGAACTTTTAACTAATTGTAATTTTTTTAGATATAATTGCATAGTATCTATACAGCCTAGTTCTTCTCCTTTTTTTACAATGTCGCCTTCTTCTATATTAAAATCTAAAATCTTTCCCTTAGCCTCAGAAGAGATTAGTATTTCTGTTGCCTCAAAAGAGCCTGTCGCATCAAATTCTTTTTTATTAGTGCAGCCAATAATTATTGT
>CAXYUL010000367.1:0-1605 GCA_964292095.1 uncultured Bacteroidales bacterium
AGTCGTTATGAAATAATAACAGTCAGTCTTATAAAAACCTTGTTTCGTGATCAGTCCGGTAGAAACCAAGGTTTTTAATAGCTTAGAGCAGTAGGATTCGCTGCAGCCATCCGGTAAAAACAGATAATGAAAAATCTGATGTTGCAAAATGGTCTGCACTTAATAAAGAAAATAAAAATTGTATAGATAATTTAGTTGAAAAAATATCTAAAGGCGAACATGATAAAGAAATAGATGAGTATGATGCAGAGCAGGCTTGGAATAATATAGAGTACAAGCTTGTTGATTATAATGCTAATTCTAAGCTGAGATATTTTAGCAGTTTGCAAAAAAGGAGCAAAAATATACTAGAGCTTTCGTTTTATAAGTATACCGCTGTTGTGATATTAGCTTTAATACTAAGTGTGGTATTGTATAAATATACAATGCCAGTAGAAAAACTTGATATTAAATCTATAAATGAGGGCGCATATATGGTGCTGGCTAATGGGGAAGTTTTAAATTTAGGAGAACAAAAAACTTGTAAATCTAAGGATTATATTATAAATAATAACGATTCTATTAATACAATATATTATAATCTAAATAAGCGGAAAGCTGTTAAAAATAATTATGGTTTTAATATAATTAAGACAGAGAAAGGAAGTCATTATTCTATTTACCTTCCAGATGGTACTTTGGCTCATTTAAGTTCGGCTAGTATGCTAAAATTTCCAGAAACATTTGATTCTAAAAATAGGGTAGTAGAAGTAGTTGGAGAGGTGTTTTTTGATGTTGCTCATAATGATGTCTGTCCTTTTATTGTAAAGACATTTGATGTGCAGATTCAAGTTTTGGGTACTTTATTTAATGTTTGTGCATATGATGATTCTAAGTACATAAGTGCAACTTTAGTAGAAGGAAGTATAAAAATGACAAAAGGAGATTGTGAGCTTATGCTTAAACCAAATCAGAAGGCTGTTGCTTTAAGGAATGTTGATAAGATAGATGTTGAGAATGTAGATGCAGAATCTGAGGTGTCTTGGATTAAAGGAAATTTCTCATTTAGAAATGAGCCCTTGTCTGATATTTTAAAATCACTTAGTAGGTGGTATGATTTCAAATATGTTTTCTTAGATTCTGAGTGTGAGGATATTCTTGTGGGGCTAAATTTAGAAAGGGAGGTTGGATTTCAAAAGATTGTAGAAATTTTAAGAAGAGCAGAGCTGTTTGGAATTAAAGTGTCGGGAAACAAATTGATAATTAGTAAGAAAATTTAACCAATAAATAATTTAATTAAAAATTTAAAAAAAACCTATGAGCATTATTCTTAGTTGCTTTGGAAGGAGAGTATGTAATTACCACAAATTCTTGTTCCCGTCTGTGCTTTTTGTACTGATGCTGTTACTACCTATTTCTAGTTTGTTTGCGTATAATTCTGAAATAGATGTAGATAAAAAGATTACCATTAAGGTAAATTCTGTGAGTTTAGAAAAATTTATATGGGAGCTTTAAAAGGCTTCTAATTTTCAGTTTCTTTATGGAAGCAAAGTTTTTGAAAATGTAATACGAGTTAGCGTTGATATAAAGAATGGCACTATTGATATGGTAATGTCTGCTGCATTA
>CAXYUL010000368.1:0-1594 GCA_964292095.1 uncultured Bacteroidales bacterium
AGCGGTTTTTCTTAATATAATTGAATTAACAAAAGTAAAGGATTCTTTAATAAGGTTGCATTGTGATAGATTAGGAAATATTAAATTGTAGTAATGATAAAAAGGACTTTATATTTTAGTTCTCCTGCATATTTAAGCCTTAGAAATAATCAGTTAGTAGTAAAGATGCCTGAGGTAGAAAAATCTAATTTAACGGAGCAATTAAAAAATGACAGTATTAGAACAATTCCTATAGAAGATATAGGAGTTGTTCTGTTAGATAATAAACAAATTACTTTAACGCAAGCTGTAATAGAATCTCTGCTAGAGAATAATTGTGCCTTAATAACATGTGATTCAAATCATTTACCTGTTGGTCTAATGCTCCCCTTATGTGGAAATAAAACTCAAAATGAGAGATTTACTGAGCAGATAAACACATCTATTCCTTTAAATAAACAATTATGGCAGCAAACAATTAAGGCTAAGATATACAATCAGGCATCTGTTCTAAAATGTTATACTGGTGCAACAATAAGTAATATGCTTAAATGGGAAGAAAATGTTAAAAGTGGTGATAGTGATAATTTAGAAGCAAGAGCAGCAGCATATTATTGGAGAAATATTTTTCCTCAGATAAAAGGATTTACAAGAGATAGAGAGGGGGTATTCCCAAATAATTTGCTTAATTATGGATATGCTATTTTAAGAGCAATAATTGCACGTTCATTAATTTCAACAGGATTACTTCCAACTTTTGGAATTCATCATCATAATAGATATAATGCATATTGCTTAGCAGATGATATAATGGAGCCTTACAGACCATATATAGATGAACTAGTTATAAAAATAATTAATAATAAAGTGGGTGATATTTTGGATATAGATTTAAAGCGACAGCTTCTTTCTATTCCAGTTTTAGATGTTTTTATAAACGGAAAAAATAGTCCATTAATGGTGGCTACATCAACAACAACAGCATCTTTATATAAGTGTATTAATGGTGAGGCAAGAAAAATAATATATCCAATTAGAGATATATGAATAGACTAAATGAATATAGAGTAATGTGGATAATGGTTTTTTTTGATTTACCTACAGAAACAAAAAAAGAAAGAAAAGCATATAGCGATTTTAGAAAAAAATTGGTGTATGATGGATTTACCATGTTTCAGTTTTCTATTTACATTAGGCATTGTGCTAGTAGAGAAAATACAGATGTTCATAAAAAAAGGGTAAAATCTATTATCCCAGATAAGGGGCAAGTAGGTATTTTATGTATTACCGATAAACAATTTGGCGAAATAGAGTTGTATGTAGGAACTAAGATTACAGCAAAACCACAGCAAGCCTTACAGCTAGAATTATTTTAATAAGAAAAAATCTAAAAAACCTGAGGTATATTACAGATTTTTTAGATTTCTACAACCACTAGTAAATAGGTAATTATCAAAACATTACAAGTATCCTATTGCTATTGGTCCTCAAAGGTACAAAATTGAAAGCAATTCACAACTATAAACACGGCGGAGATACGTTCGGAATGATTGCTATTGGTCCTCAAAGGTACAAAATTGAAAGCAATTCACAACAACATGGAAAGCGGCAAAGG
>CAXYUL010000369.1:0-1567 GCA_964292095.1 uncultured Bacteroidales bacterium
ATCTGTAATTGCTGGAGCCCCAAATGCACTTACAACTGCAAACATTAGGGGAAGGGCATATAAGCATTTTGCATAAGCCCATTTACTAGATTTTTCTTTTAACATCATAGTGATTCTATTTTTTAACTTACTGTGATTTAGGTTGTTGGTCATAGAGTAGAGCCTTTGCCCAACAGCCTTTTTAATTAATAATAACTGATAATTTTTTATATTAATTCCGCGCGAAATTACTAAATCATCTGCCTGATACTCATGCACTTGCATAAGCGATTGTTTAACAAGCCAAGCAGCCGGATTAAACCATAAAAGAACAATAAGGAAATCTACAAACATAATATCTAAAGAGTGTCTTGCACTAACATGAGCAAACTCGTGCGTTATAATCTCCCTTCCCCCCTCTAAAACATCATTAGGAGATATAAATATATATTTGTGCCAACTAAAAGGGGCTTGTCCATTATCTAAAAAAACAATTTTAAAACAATTCTCTTTTTCTTTTTTTTTAATCCCTACAAGAATATCTCTCAAATGCTCATTAAAACCCTCACTGCTAATAATTGAACCCTGAGCTTTAGATTTATTATTGCTAAAAATCTTAAAAACAAGCAAAGAATACTGAACGATTCTTAAAGAAAACAAGACAACTACACCAATAAAATATATAAAAAGCAAGACTTTAACTACATTAGCTAGCCAGAGTGTAGAATCAACTAGCTCTATACTAGCATCTTGGTCATCTAGAGATACAGACTGCGCCAAAAAGTTATCTACATTAGCTTGCTCACTATTACTCAACAAGGCAGATAAATCTAAAAAAGGCAGAAGCATAGAAAGCGGAATTATAGACAACCATAAAAACCTATTCAATTTATGAAAAGTTTCCTTTGCCAATAACACTCTATTAAAGAGATAGAAAAAAGCCAGCAAAATGCTACACTTTATTATATATATAAAAAACCAGCCCATAACTCTAAGATTAATTACTTAATAACTATATATTATTTAAGATCATTATTTTCTACCATAGCAATTAGCCTCTTAAGCTCATCTACAGAAATCTTCTCCTGTTCTACCAAACTAGAAACTGCACTCAAAACAGACTTATCAAAATATTTATTAATTACCCTAGAAAGAGTATTTTGCTTAAACTCATCTCTAGAAATAGATGCAAAATACTGATAAGTTGAGCCATAAGAATTATGATTCACCAAGCCTTTCTCCTCTAAAGCCCTAACTATAGTAGAAATTGTATTAAAATGTGGTTTAGGAGAATTGTATAATAACAATATTTCTCTAATAAATAAAGGTCCATTATCCCAAAAGAAATTCATTATTTCTTTTCAATTTTAGCACGTCTTTTGCGTGGTCTAAAGTTGTTAAATGCGGGCTTTCTTCATAATTTTTATTAACAGTATTTGTGTTGATTTCAGAAGGATAAGTAAATTTATGACGAAAACACTTTTTACACAATGGTTGATTTAATTCATTTAGTTCTTTACAATTTGAACATATTTTATACATATTTATCCTTATTTAAAATTTTGATTAAGCTTTTTCTATCTTTAAT
>CAXYUL010000370.1:0-1566 GCA_964292095.1 uncultured Bacteroidales bacterium
GCACTTCCATGGTTAAAAGAGGTTAAAGAGAAAACAGGAATGTTGCTAGCAACAGAGGTTGCTACGCCTGCACATGTCTTAGAGGTGCTTAAGGCAGGTGTTGATTTAGTTTGGGTGGGAGCAAGAACGGTTACTAACCCTTTTGCTATGCAAGAATTGGCAGAGTCTTTAAAAGGAGCAAATATTCCCATTTTAGTTAAAAATCCGGTTAACCCAGATATTGAGTTGTGGTGTGGGGCGTTAGAAAGATTATTTAACGCTGGAATTACAGATATAGGGGTTATACATAGGGGCTTTAGCAGTTATGAAAAGAAATTATATAGAAATATACCTCTGTGGCATATACCTATTGAACTTAAAAGGCGTTACCCAAAGCTTACTTTTTTTTGCGATCCTAGTCATATTGGTGGAGCACGCAATTTAGTAGCACCAATTTCTCAGCAGGCAATGGATTTAAACTTTGATGGTTTAATAATAGAATCTCATTATAGGCCAAGCGAGGCATTAAGTGATTCTTCTCAACAAGTAATGCCAAAAGAACTAGGAGAAATATTAAAACACTTAGTTATAAGGGATAATGTTAAGACAACAGAGAATATAGTAATGTTAAGAAGAGAAATTGACGAGGTTGATGAGCACTTATTAAGCCTTTTATCTAAGCGAATAAGAATATCTAAAGAAATAGGGCTATACAAAAAAGAACATGGAATGCCTATCTTACAAAGCGATAGATATAGACAATTA
This sequence comes from uncultured Bacteroidales bacterium, assembly GCA_964292095.1. Taxonomy (GTDB): domain Bacteria; phylum Bacteroidota; class Bacteroidia; order Bacteroidales; family UBA932; genus Egerieousia. The sequence continues at coordinate 745 of CAXYUL010000370.1, forward strand.
TTAGAGGCAAGAGAGGAGATTGGAAAGAACTTAGAGCTATCTCCAGAGTTTGTTGCACAGATTATGACATTATTACATAATGAGTCTATAAAAATTCAATTAGACTTAATTTGATTCTTATTATCTTTATACCTACCTTCGCAGCCTCAAATTTATAAAAGAAAAAGATGATTACAGTACAGAACGTAGAGTTGCAATTTGGAAAAAGAGTGTTATTTAAGGATGTTAATTTTAGATTTACCCCAGGTAATTGTTATGGGGTTATTGGGGCAAACGGGGCTGGTAAATCTACATTTTTAAAGGTCTTAAGTGGAGAAATAGATTGTAACAGAGGAAGTGTTTCTTTTGGTCCAAGCGAGAGATTATCGGTATTAAGGCAAGATCACCACGAATTTGACCAATACACAGTATTAGATACAGTTCTTATAGGACATAGCACATTATGGGACATAATGCAGCAAAAGAATTTACTCTACGCAAAAGAGGATTTCTCTGATGCAGATGGAGCAAAAGCTGCAGAGTTAGAAACAAGATTTGCAGAAATGGATGGTTGGAATGCAGAGAGTGATGCAATGATGCTTTTAAGTGCCTTAGGTATTAAAGAGAATCTTCACTATTCACTTATGTCTGATTTAAATGCCAAAGACAAGGTTAGGGTTCTATTAGCCCAAGCTCTTTTTGGTAAGCCCGATAATCTTTTGTTAGATGAGCCTACCAACGACTTAGACGTTAACACAGTAATGTGGCTAGAAAATTATCTTTCTAATTATGAAAATACAGTTTTAGTAGTTTCTCATGATAGGCATTTTTTAGACTCTGTTT
>CAXYUL010000371.1:0-1565 GCA_964292095.1 uncultured Bacteroidales bacterium
ATACCCATAAAATTCCAGAAAATACAATTACAGAACCTATAATAGATAATGTAATATGAGGCTTAATAACCCTTCTAAATAATAAATAAGCAAAACCAATTAAAAGTGCAAAAGCAGAAATCTCACCGGCAGAACCAACTCTAGAAAATAACATTTCTACATAAGAAAAATTATTCACTTTGTATATTTCTTGCAATGTTAAGCCTTTGGCTAAACCTTCCTTAACTATTCCTAATGGTGTAGCTCCCGACAAAGCATCTATCCCTAAGCCCATTTCTGAAGCAGGAATATAACCTCCAGTTGGAACAGCCCAATTTGTCATAATAACAGGAAAAGAAACAAGCAAAAACACACGTCCTACTAAGGCTGGATTAAATAAGTTTTGGCCTAAACCCCCAAATGTCATTTTTGCAATACCAATAGCCACAATAGCTCCTATTACAGCAACCCACCAAGGAGCAGAAATAGGCATATTTAAAGCCAATAAAATACCAGTAATAACAGCAGACCAGTCACCAATAGTTATTTTAGATTTTAAAAAGAATTTTTCTATTAAGTACTCTACAGCTATACAAGCAACCACACTTACTAACATCAGTCTAAGTGCAGAAAAGCCAAAGAAGTACACCGAAACCAACAAAGCTGGGACAAGAGCAATAACTACATCCCTCATTAATTTTGCGGTATTCTCCCGCCCGTGAATATGGGGAGAAGGTGATACAAGCAGTTTTTTCATTCTAAATTATTGTATTTCTAAATTAATTAATCTGTTTATTGTTTAGGTCTACTACGCATAATCTTAATTACGTTAGCCTTAGACAATCTAATTATATCTAATAGAGGAATATAGGCCGGACAAGTAAATGAACAACAACCACACTCTATACAATCATATACCTTATTTATCTCTAAATCTTGATAGCGCATTGCACGTCCCAATCTATTTAATAAATATGGTTCTAAACCCATTGGACAAACAGCAACACATTTTGCACACCTAATACAATTAGTTTCATCTCCCCTCTTAGTTTGTCCTTCTGTTAAAAACAATACAGAAGAAGAGCCCTTTAAAGTTGGAGCATTTAAATTACTCATAGCCTTTCCCATCATAGGGCCACCACTAATTACCTTAATTGCATCTTGTGGAATTCCACCAACTTTGTCTATTATTAAACTAATTGGAGTACCAACTCTATGTTTAAAATTCCTTTGTTCGCCACTGCAAGTTCCAGTAACAGTTAGTATTCCCTCAAATAACGGTTTGTTTTTCTGTACAGCTTCGTAAACAGCCAATGCAGTACCAACATTTTGTACTACAGCTCCTACATCAATAGGAAGGCCCATAGATGGAACTTGTCTTTTTACAACGGCATCTATTAATTGTTTCTCGCCCCCTTGTGGGTATTTCTTTGCTAGTCTTACTATCTCTATTTGTGGATACTTAGCAGCAAAGCCCATTAAAACTTTAATAGCCTCTGGCTTATTCTCTTCTATCCCTATAAAACCTTTCTTAACATCAAGTGCTTTCATCATAATTGCAGCTCCAAGCAATACCTGTTCTGGCA
>CAXYUL010000372.1:0-1561 GCA_964292095.1 uncultured Bacteroidales bacterium
ATAAATAATTTAACCTTCCCGACAAATTAACTTGTCGGGAAGATTAATATTTTTTTAATTAAATTATGAAACATTTAAAGCTGATTCTATTATCTGCTGCTCTTTTTGTTGCAGTAGGTGCATTTGCCAAAAAGAACACTAAGGTATTGCTAGAAACCAATATGGGCAATATAAAGGTTGTTTTATATGAGCAAACTCCAATTCATAGTAAAAATTTTATTAAGCTGGTAAAAAACGATTTTTTTAATGGTCTTCTTTTTCATAGAGTAATAAAGGATTTTATGATTCAGGGAGGAGATCCAGACTCAAAAAATGCTGAAGCTGGAAAATTATTAGGAGAAGGTGATCTTGGCTATAGTCTAGCTCCAGAATTTAGAACGCCAGAGATTTTCCATAAGAAGGGGGCATTAGCAGCCGCAAGAGAAAGCGATGATGTTAATCCAAACAGAGAATCTAGTGCTTCGCAATTTTATATTGTACATGGAAAGATATTTGATGATGCCCAGCTAGATAAAGTGCAAAAAAGAATAGATTCTAAAACTGATGGAAAAGTAAAATTAACTCCACAAATGCGCCAAGTGTATAAGACTATTGGAGGAACTCCACATTTAGATGGCCAGTACACAGTATTTGGAGAAGTTATAGAAGGTTTAGATGTGCTCGAAAAAATACAACAAGTTGCAACAGATAATAATGATAGACCTAATTCTGATGTTTTAATAATTAAGGCAAAAATTGTAAGAAAATAAAGCTAAAAAACTAGCTATAACTAAGCCTCTAGTAAATCTGAGGCTTTTTCTGTTTCTAGTAGCTCTACATCTCTTAGCTTTCTTTGAATAGCTCTAGTTCTTGTTCCAACTAAATTATCCATATCTAATAAGCCACCTTGTATTTTATTCTTTGCTTTTTCTAATATCCCACCAAAATTATCAAACTCTGTTTTAACTGCACCTAAGGTTTCCCATACCTCGCTACTACGCCTTTGAATTGCCAAAGTTTTAAAGCCCATTTGAAGACTATTAAGTATTGCAGCAAGCGTTGTTGGCCCAGTAACTATAACATTGTACTTTTTTTGTAAAAAATCTAGCAAATCTGCCTTTCTTACTACTTCTGCATAAATACCCTCAAATGGCAAAAACATAATAGCAAAATTAGTTGTATATGGTGGCTCAAGGTATTTAGAACTAATATCTTTAGCATTTAATTTAATAGCATTATCAAGGTCTTTTTGTGCTAAATCAATAGCTGCGCCATCTGATGAATCATAAGCATCTTGCAATTTCTCATACACATCTTTTGGAAACTTGGCATCTATAGGTAGCCATATATTTTTAATAGAATCTCCACTACCAGGTAGTTTTATTGCAAATTCAACAACATCCCTACTAGATGGCTTTGTTGCAACATTAGCCGAAAACTGATCTGGAGCCAAAATATTTTCTAATAGCATCTGCAATTGAACCTCCCCTAGCCCACCTCTCATTTTAACATTACTTAGCACCTTTTTTAAACCCCCAACATCATTAGCAAGAGTTTTCATCTCACCCAAGCCCTGCTGAAC
>CAXYUL010000373.1:0-1552 GCA_964292095.1 uncultured Bacteroidales bacterium
AAAATTCCACCTCCTCCGTATGTATCTGTGTTAACAATTACATAAAGAGCATCGTAAGGAGCATTAGATGCTAGTTGGCTAACTAATTTTTGGTCTGGAGCTGTTAAATATCTATCTGTCCTAAAAGTGTAGAAGTTAGAGTTAGCAACTGTATTTTTCCATATATCTTTATGTGGAAAATCTGTTCCACTCTCCTTACTTATAGATTCTAGAGCCCAAATGTTAAAATCAGATTTTCTGCTTTTATATGGCTCTAATTCAAATAGATAATCTGCAAATTTTTGTGCGTCCTTTTTAAATTTATCCATTTCTTCTCTAGTATATCCTTCTGCTATAAAAAGTAGGTCAACCTTATTAGTGCTATTACCGTTATTTAGTATAGGGCTTACTTTATAGTTATATGGAAGTTGGGTGCTTATTAACTTATCTTTTGGGTCTATTATAAATTCGCTTAGTTTATTATAATTCCCGTTAGATTTAAGCCTCTCGTAAATGCATAGGCTAATACTATCTTTTGGAAATGGAACAGTATATGAGCTGCTAAATGCTTTTTTTAAAACTTTTGCCTCTTCTGTTGTTCTCCATTCTTGAAATAATGTATTAAAGCCCTTAGAGAAAATAACTTCACCATTTTTATTTTTAAGTTCTAACAGATATTCTCCATATTTTAGGGGCGATTTAAGAATTGTTTTAGAGCCACTCCATTCAATTTCTTTATTTAGGCCATCCAAGAAAATTTCTTGCTTATTTACATCTCCAGCAAATACTAAGTCTACTCTAAGTCTGTCATTAGTAAAGTATTTGTCGTATTCTACATTGTTTTGTGCAAAGACATTGCTTGTTGCGCAAATGGATAAGACTGCAATAGTAAAATTTCTAAATGTTTGTTTAATCGTTTTCATAGCAATACTGATTTAATTAATCTATTTACCAACATATGTTTGCGGGCTAATTTTTAGTAGTTCATCTTTAACTCTGTCTGAGACATTTAGCTGATTAATAAATTCCACTATACTTTCTTTTGTTATTCCATCTTTTCCTCTGGTTAGTGCTTTTAGCGCTTCGTAAGGATTAGGGTAAGCTTCTCTTCTAAGTACTGTTTGAATTCCTTCTGCTACAACTGCCCAATTGTTTTCTAAATCTCTATTTAGACTATTTTCATTTAAAATAAGTTTGTTTAAACCTTTATTTAAAGATTTAAAAGCAATTATTGAGTGAGCTAATGGGACACCAACATTACGTAGTACTGTAGAGTCTGTTAAATCCCTTTGCAGACGAGAAATAGGAAGTTTATTAGCAAGGTGAGAGTAAATTGCGTTTGCCATTCCAAAATTACCCTCTGCGTTCTCAAAGTCAATTGGGTTAACCTTGTGCGGCATTGCAGAAGAGCCTACTTCTCCTGCTTTAACTTTTTGTTTAAAATATTCCATAGAAATATATGTCCACATATCTCTACTTAAGTCTATTAGAATATTATTAATTCTTTTTAAATTATCAAAAAGTGCAGCCAAATTATCGTAATGTTCTATTTGCGTATTTGGATAAGAACCTA
>CAXYUL010000374.1:0-1508 GCA_964292095.1 uncultured Bacteroidales bacterium
GGCATGAGCAATAAGTGAAATTAGTGTTCCTTCTATCTCTCTTATGTTTCCATTAATACGTTGGGCTAAAAATTGGAGAATCTCGTCTTGTAGTTCTATTCCATCCTTAAAACTTTTTGCTTTTAAAATTTCTAGTCTAGTTTCGTATGATGGAACAGCTAGCTCAGCAGAAAGTCCCCATTTAAATCTAGATAACAATCTTTGTTCCAAACCCTGAATATCTACAGGTGCTTTATCTGATGTTAAAATAAGTTGCTTACCAGATTGGTGAAGATGGTTGAAAATATGGAAGAACGCATTTTGAGTTCCAGGTTTCTCTGCAAACTCATGAACATCATCTACTATCAATACGTCTATTATCTGATAGAAGTGAAGAAAATCTGTTAGTTTATTTTTTACGTTAACAGCATCCATATATTGGGTCTGAAAACGGTTTGCACTTACATATAAAACAATTTTGTCTGGGAATTTTTCTTTAATTTCTATTCCAATTGCTTGGGCTAGGTGAGTTTTTCCTAAACCAGGGCCACCATGTATAAATAATGGGTTAAAAGCATTTGAGCCGGGACTCTGAGTAATTGTAAGGCCTGCAGCTCTTGCTAAACGGTTACATTCTCCTTCTATAAAATTACAAAAGTTGTATTTTGGATTTAATTGAGGATCAATTTTTAATTGTTGTAATCCAGGAATAACAAAAGGGTTTAAGTCTCCGCTATTTCTATTAGGAAAAGGAATATTCTTATTTTTTACCTCTTGATTATTTTGGTATGGATAAGTAATAGATTCATCTTTTGCAACTCTTACTTTATATAGTAATCTTGCATTTTCTCCTATTTCTCTTTTTAGAGCCTTGCCTATATAGTCTATAAAATGCTCCTCTAGATATTCTCTAAAGAACTCCGATGGCACCTCTATTGTAAAAGTATTTCCATCTAAACCAACAGCATTTATAGGCTTAAACCAAGTATTAAAGCTAACAGGTGGAATAACATCTTTTATTATCTGGAGGCAGCTATTCCAGAGCTGTATGTGTGGTGCTTCGTTCATTATTTGTGATTAGTAATTTTATTAGTTCAGTTGTACAAAAGTGATGAAAAAAAACTAATAAAAAAAATTAAAAACTATTGTTTTTTTTAAAAAAGCTATAAGTGCTTATGTATCAGTGTGAATATTTTTAACTTTTGTAACTAACAGAATATCAGTATTATAAATGTAATGTCTTTATATTCACCATTATACAAATTAAAAAAAATATCAGATTATAAACGCTATAATCTGATATTTTTTTTCTTAGTTTTGTGTATTTATTCTGGCTCTAAAATACACTAATTTTAATGTACTTTTTAGGGTTTTCTGTTATCTTTTTTACTAGTACATCAATGTCATTTATTAGTGAGTCAACAGACTTATAAACAGTGTCAGATGATAATAATTTACCAATTGTACCGTCTGGATCTTGTATCTTAGATAGGGTAGAATTAAGGTTGTTAATTGTTTCTTTAATTTTA
>CAXYUL010000375.1:0-1504 GCA_964292095.1 uncultured Bacteroidales bacterium
TCTATACTTATAAGGTAAGAAAAATTATTAATTATAGCCCATTCTATTCCTAATTTTAAGGCGTGCCCCTTTCCTCTATTTTTAGTATAAGATATAATTTCTAATTTTTGTCTTACTTTGTTATTAGCAGTAGTATTATTTATCTCTTTTTGTTTGTTCTCTAAAATTTGCTGGGTAGAGTCGGTTGAGCCATCATTTACAACAATAATATTATTGCAATACTCTAGCGTTTGCTCAATAACGTTTAGTAATGTAATTGCATTATTGTAGCTTGGTATTAGTACCACACAAGATAATTTATCGCTTATTTCTCTACAGCTATTCATTATATTAATTAATCTTTGATTTTAGTTTTAGTTTTAGTTGAGAATTACAGTATACATTTGCTTGTAAAACACTATTATCTAGTATTTTAATTATAAATTCTAAGCCTTTACTTGTGGGGCTAATAAAAGAAACAAACTTACAAGAAGAGATACTAGAAAAGTTAATAGCTCTGTCTAAAACTAGCTCTGTTAGCTCTTTGATAATTTCTATTGTACAAGCTCCTGGTAGCAGTGGATTAGAGGGAAAATGCCCCTCAAAAATACTATTTTTAGGATTAAGTTCTAAAACAAATTTATGTTCGTATGCACTATGCTCGTAAGAAATTATTGTATAAAGTGTTTTCATCTTTTGCTCAACTTATTCTAGTTTATTTTCTTGTTAAAAAATTCATATAAAGTATAGTCTGTTTCATTTTCGCACATTTGCATAGAATTTAAAGTCATATCTGCAGAATCAAAAATCAATACAATCTTTTGCAAATAATTGCTAAGCTTAGAATTAGAATTTATGACAAGTACATAGGAGTTATTATTATAAAAATAATCTATCTTGCCTCCTTGCTGTAACTTAGTAAGGTCTCCTGTCATACAAGAATTAAGCATGGCTCTTAAATGTTTTAACATTGGATTAAATTTACTAGTTATTATGGTAGTTTTACCATTATTGCTAATTTTAAATTTATCCTCACTCAAATAAATATAATCGCCACTAGGTATAATATAATCTAAACGAATTTCGCTTTCTTTATAGGTAAATGTTCCCTTAGATATTGCTGGTTTAGCTAATACCTTCATATTTTTTGTTTGCTTAAAATCGCAAATAATAGAATTTGTTTTTTCCCCTGCTTTCTTTAATTTTAAACTAAGCTCATTAATGTCTTTTAACTCTCTTCCATAATTTTGAGCAGAAGCTACAAACACATTAATGCTTAAAAGGATTATAATGGCTAATATCTTATTTATCATACCTTTACTATATTTTTAATTGAATCAAAACTATAATTATTATTTTTAGCTAAGTCTATAAGACCTAGTAAAAGTTGACTACTCCAAGGTAAATTATCGTGAAGCAAAATTATGCCTCCTGCTTTCATTTTTTTTTCTATTCTCTTTAGAATTTTTGGGATATTGTTTCCGCAAGGATCAAACGATCTTATACTCCAGCCAATGGTAATGAG